>NZ_JBJNRJ010000035.1:0-49289 GCF_046233715.1 Trujillonella humicola
ACAGTGCCGCCGGGAACCTGTCACCAATCACCTACGAGACGACCGCGCTCGACCGAGCAGCGGCATAGGGAAGCCCTCCACGATCTCGGGGGAACCACACCGTGGAGTCCGCGATGCCGAGGCGGTCGGGCGCCAGGTCGGCCAGTTCGTTGCCGAAGTCGATGGTGGTGACGGTGAGCAGGTCCGACCAGCTGTTGACCGCGAGCTCCGCGGCGAGGTGCCGCGCGAGCTCTTCACGGCGCTCCGCCGGGCCCGCGATGGTGAGTTCGCCGTAGTGCTCGAGGTCGAGTAGCCAGCGCCAGTGATCGTCAATGCCGATGGTGACCAGGGTCGGATACGGGGCAAGGCGGGCGCGCGCTTCGTCGGGGTCGACGCCGGTGGACCGGTCGAGGCGCAGGGACCACCACAGTCCGGTGCCGTCGACGGTCCACGGGGCGGGCGGCGGCTGGTTGGCGGCCTCGGGGAGCCGGAGCTGCAGGTGGGTGGTGTTGAGCCGGGCGGCGGCGATGTCGGGCAGCTGGGCGTCGGGGTCGGTGGAGAGCAGGACGGCGAATTCCCGCAGGGCCCGGTCGAGTGCACGGTAGTCGGGCTGGCCGACGGCTCCGGCGGTGGCGATGACGGACTCGGTTGCCGCCAGGTCGGCGGGGAGCGGGGTCAGCCGTCGGCCGGGCCTGCGGTTGCGGAGGCGCTGCCGGCGGTGCGCGAGCCAGGCGGCGGCGATGCCGGCCGCGAGCAGCGCCCCGCTTCCGCCGAGCACGGTCGCCAGCCCGGACGTCGACTCCTGGTTGTCCGTGTCCGAGGTGTCGGATTCCGCTGTCGGCGCGGGGCTCTCGTCCTCCGGCACGGGGTCCGACGGCGGGGACGGTGCGGTGGATCGCGGCGCCTCCGGCTCCGGCTCGGGTGCCGGCTCGCTGACCTCCGTGGGTGGGACCGTCGTCGAAGGTGGTGCCGGTTCGCCTGCCGGGGGTTCGGCGGGCGAGGGCTCGCGTGGGGGCAGGTCGAGCACCTGGCCGGGGCGGAGCAGGTCAGGGTCGGTGAAGGTGCCGCCACCGGGCTGGGTCTCGCCCGCGTTGAGGTCGAAGATCGGCTGCCATCTGTCCAGCCCGTTCTCCTGGGCGATGCCGGTGAGGGTGTCGCCGGGCTGAACGATCACCTGCTCGGCGGCGGGTGCAGCCGCAGGGCCTGAGGCGTCGGGCGGGAGAATCAGGACCCAGCCGGGGCGGATGAGCGCGGGATCGGTGAGCGCGCCGCCGTCGGGTTGGGGCCGGCCGCGGTTGAGGTCGAGGATCTCCTCGAAGCGGGACCAGTCCCCCAGCTGGCGGGCGGCGATGCGGCCGAGGGTATCCCGCGGCTGGACGGTGTATGTGGGCCCTCCTGTAGGGGCCGCCGTCGGCTGGGCCGCGGGGCTGGGCACCGGCTCCGGGGTGGGCAGCGGTGCCTGGGTAGGCAGATGTGCAGCGACGGGAGGTGCGGCCAGCGCCGGCGCCGCGAGAAGGGGGCCGCCGCTCAGGCCGATGACGGTGGCGACCAGCAGGCCGGCCACCTGTTGAGGTGTGGCCAGACCGGGCAGTCGCAGCGGCGGGAGGCCGCGCAGCTGAGCGGCCAGCTCGACAACCACGGACAGTGCGAATGCCGCCCAGGCTGCCCAGCCGATGAGGACCAGCAGCCCGAGGAGGACGGCGCCGCTGTCCGGCGCGCTCAGGCCGGCCGACACCTGCGCCCAGGAGGGCAGCTCGTTGGGCAGGTAGGCGCCGCCGAGCTGCCACAGCGCGACCGGTGCGCCGAGCACGGCGGCGGCGAGGACGAGCAGCGCTGCGAGGCGGCGCAGCGGCTCGACGCTCGTGTGGGTGGTCACGGGTTTGCCTCCTCGTCGTCGGTGATCAGGTCGGCGGTGCCCGTGCCTTCGACGGTGAGCGTGGTGATGCCGATGAGTCCGAGGAACGTCGTGGGTTCGGTGACGGTGGTGGTCACGCGCAGGGTGTCGCCGTCGACGACGGTGACGGCGCCGGCGACGCCGTTGCGGTCGAGGTAGTTCTCGGCCGCGGCGATGGCGGCGGCCGGGTCGACCCGGATGACTCCGGCGAGGGCGGCGGCGATGTCGAGGGCCTGCCCGCCGGCGCGGGCGGCTTCGTCGGCGATGGCGTTGGCCCGTTGGGTGGCGGCGACCTTGGCGCCGCCGTCGACGGCCAGGCCGATGACCAGGAGGAGGGCGGGGACGAGGACGGCGAAGAACGCGCTGATCGACCCCTGGTCGGAGTCGGCCGCCAGGCGACGCTGTCGGGTGGTCATCGTTCGCGGAACGCGTCGAGCGGACTGGTGAACGACGCCTCGACGGTGACCGATCCGGGCAGGCCCGGGGCCAGCAGGTCGGCCATGCCGACGACGCAGCTGACGGTGACGGTCACGTCGGCCGGCTGGCCGGGGGGCGCCTGGAAGCCGGCGGTGTCGATGTCGACGGTGGTGCTCTGGCAGTGCAGGTCCTGGTCGATCAGCGCCTGCTCGGCGCGGGCCGCGGCGGCGGCGGCGTCGCCGCTGCGGGCCAGGGAGGCCTCGCGGGCGGCCGCGCGGGCGGCCTCTGCAACCGCACCTTCGGCGATCTGCGCGCGGCCGGCGACAACCGCGAACGACAGCAGCAGGAGCAGTGCCGGAGCCACCAGCGCGACGTTGCGCGTCGAGGCGACGTTGATTCGCGTGCCCGGCCGCGGCCTGGCCATCCAGGAGGCTCCGAAGACCACCGCCGGCCGGCGCACGATCGCCCTGCCGGAGTTCATCGTGGATCTGCTCCGCCGCCGTCGGGCGCAGGTGTCCGCGGGGGACGGTTCGGAGGTGGCCTTCCCCAGCCCGACCGGTCGGCTGCGGGACCCGCACAACACCAGCAGCACTCTGCGCCAGGCCCTCGACCGGGCCGGCTTCGACTGGGTGACCTCGCACGTCTTTCGCAAGACGGTGGCCACACGGCTGGACGAGGCTGGGCTGTCGGCTCGCCAGATCGCCGACCACCTCGGGCACAACCGGCCGAGCCTGACCCAAGACGTCTACATGGGCCGGGGCTTGGCCGCCCCGGAGGCGGCGACGGCGCTCGAGCGCGACCGCTGATCAGCCGACGGGCGACCATGCAGGCGCAGAGTCTTGGGATGCCGACTGAAACGAATCTTCGTCGTATGTACGTCGTGGCGGCCGCTGCGGAGGGCCAGTCAGGCGCCTGACCTGGAGAGATGCTCCCCCGACTGGACTCGAACCAGTAACCCTGCGATTTGATCTTGAAGCGTTGGGTGTAGTTGATCTGAGCTGAACGCGCAGGTCAGTGCCCGACCGGTGCGTTGGTTACGCCGGTTCAGGACGACTGCGTGCGGGAGTATTTGATGAGTAAGTGGTGCAGACCTTGCCGTCTCGCATGAACAGCGCGCCCCGATGATCGGTTCCGCTGCCGCCACTCTGCAGTACCTGCGCTCGAACGTCGGCGCCGCCCTCCTCCGAACGCGGCGGTGCCCCGTGTTGCGGCTCCACGAGCATCAGTACTGGATGGCTGGCGCGGGAGCCCGGTCACCGGCCAGCGCTCAGGCCGACGCGCGTGGCGGCGCAAGCGTGTTGATCGCCGCCAACAACGCCTTGAACGTCCTCTGGGCCACGCTCCGCAACGGGCCCATCTGCGACGAGCGAGCACCGCCCAACGCCCTCTCGCGTGACAGGCGCGCTAGAGATCAGGCGCCGTCGATAGCGGTTTCGGACGAGGCGGAGATCCTCGTAACGGAGGCCGCCGCCGACGGCCAGTTGCGCCGGTCAGGCAAACCCTGGGCGAGTTCGCCGTACGCGAACCGGGCCCTCGTCGTTGACACCGCTCTGACGGGCGACCGTGACGGCAAGGGGAGATGTCCTCACCCTTCGAGGCCGGCGATGCCCCCACCGAGCCGTCGCGCCGCGGATCACTTCTCCGCAGCGCGCGATCCGGGGCTCCGTCTAGCCCCCGCCCACCGACAGCGCGGCTCAGGACGGCGATACCGCTCAGGACAACGACGAGCCAGACCGCAACGACGAGCGAGGTGAGCGGGTCGGCCGTGGCCGCGAGAACGGACGAGGAGGCCGGTGTCGTCATCGCCCGTCACCTCCGCTCCGGGCGGGTTCGGAGACCGGCGAGCTCCGCCGGGGCCGGTGGTCCTCCCGCACGTGGTAGTCGAGGACTGTGCGGACGGTGAATCGCAGTCCGCAGAGGGGGCACTGGTAGGCCGCACCGCCTTTCGCGAGGGGTCGACGTCCCAACTCTAGCGAAGCTATTCTCGCGAATCAAGGTGGGGTTAAGTGAACCGACCGCAGGACGACCACGTCCCGCAAGAGCTCGGCACGAGGAGGGGTGTGCATGGCGACCGGCCGCACGAGGGTGGACCCGGTGCCGCGAGTCTCCTCGTCACCGACCTCGCCCCCACACCTTCCGGCGGTGGACGGGGTCGTGCGTCATGACTCCGTGGGTCGGAGCCATGACGCGGCCGGGCGACCGGACCGGCCGTGGGGGCTGCTGACACACCACGCGCACCTGCTCCTGGCGATCGCTCGCGAGCCCGATGCGCGCGTGCGCGAGTTGGCCGCGACCGTCGGCGTCACGCCGCGGGCGGCGCTGGACCTGCTGCACGACCTCGAGCGCGTCGGCTACCTGCACCGCACCCGCCGAGGCCGGCGCAACCACTACACCGTGCATCCCGACTGCGCGCTCGTCGACCCCGAAGCGGGCCTGGACAGCGTGCGCGACTTCCTGTCGGCCTTCGGGGATCTCGACCCGCAAGGAGCCGGGCGCTCCGATTGACACAAGAAGCACACTTCGCGTATTGTGCGTCTAAGGACGGCGGGGTGCCGTACCGATGCGGGCCCCGTGGACGCATCCTCCCACCTGACGCGCTGGAGACCGAGTGGACGCTCCGAGCCCCACCCGCAGCGAGTTGCTGGCCCGGCGGCGCCGGACCGCTCTCGCCCTCCAGGGGCGCGATCTCCTCCAGGACAAGCGCTCCGCCCTCATCCGCGCCTTCCAGGCGCGCAGCGCGGCACTGCTGCAGCGCCTCGAGGAGCTCGCGCGGAGCGCCTCCCGGGCGCACGACCGCCTCGACCGGGCGCGCGCGGAGCTCGGCTCGGAGCCGGTCGAGTCCGCGTCCTTCGGCGCTGCCGGGCGGGTCGGCGTCCGGCTGTCGGGCTCCGCGGTGGCCGGCGTCGTGGTCGTCGACGCCGAGCACGCCCCGGTCCGGCGCGGCACCGGCGGTCGCGGCTACGAGACGACCCTGGTCGACCCGCACGTCGACGCTGCTGCCGACGCCTACGAGGAAGAGGTCGACGCGCTGCTCGACCTGGCCGCCCTCGAGCTGACCGTCCGCCGGCTGGCCGAGGAGATCGCCCGGACCACCCGCCAGGTGAACGGCCTGGAGCACGTGGTCATCCCGCGACTGCGGGACGAGGCCCGCCGCATCGCGCTGGCGCTTGACGAGCGCGAACGCGAGGAGACCGCCCGCCTCAAGCGGGCCCGCACCCAGGCCCGGCGCCGAGCCGCGGCCCGTCCGCCCGGCCCCGGCCGGGCGCCGTCGATCACCGGGAGCCGTCGATGAGCACCGAGTCCCTGCGCGCCGTCCGGGAGCTGGAGAAGGAGATCGGCGAACGGCTCTCCGCCGCCCGGGGTGCCACGGAGCTGGTCGACCGCGCCGCCGCCGAGGCGCGCAGCCTGCGCGAGGCGGCGGCGGCGGAGACCGGTCAGCTCGCCCGTCGGCGCGAGGCCGAGCTCCTCGCCGCCGCCGAGCGCGACGCCGCGGCAGTGCGCGCCGAGGGTCGGAGCCGGGCCGCAGACCTGCGGGCGGCGGCCGCCGCCGCGGTCGAGGACGACGTGACCGCCCTGGTGGCGCTGGTCGCCCCCGGCGCCGACCCCGCCCCCACCGGCGCCGTCCCCGCCGACCACCGCGACCGGGAGCGGTGACGTGCTCGTACCTATGACCCAGCTGGAGATCCTGGGCCACCGCGAGCAGCTGGACGACGTCCTGCGCCGGCTGCAGCACGTGCGCACGGTCGAGGTGACCGACGCACCCGGCGCTGCGGCGCAGGACGAGCCGACCGAGCCGCCGGCGGCGGTGGACGGCGACCGGCGCGAGCTCGCCGGGCTCCTGTACCGCGCCGAGCGGCTGCTCGCCCTCGCCGCGCCGGCCGACGCCTCGCCGCTGCTGCCCCCGCCGGACGAGCCCGAGCCGTCCACCGCGCAGCTCGCCGAACTGGTGTCGCGGGAGGAAGCTCGCACGGCGGCCGTCCAGGCAACCCTCGAGCGGCTGCGGGAGGAGGCGGACGGGCTGCCGCGCAGCACGGCGTCCCTGGCAGCGTTGCTGCCGCTGGTCCCCGAGCTGGCCGAGCTCTCCGACGCCGAGCTCGCCGCGATGCACCTCACCCAGATCGCGCTCAGTCTCGACGACCCCGACGGGGCGGTCACCGCCGAGCTGCGCGGGCAGCTCGAGGAGTTCCTGGGCAGGAGCTTCCTGCTGGTCACCGCGCCGGTCGACGGCAGCGCCGTCGGCTGCCTCCTCCTCGTGCCGAGCACCCGCGCGGCCGAGGTGGAGGGGCTGCTAGGGCGCGACCGCATCGCCCGGGTGGACCTGCCCGAGGAGTACGCGTCCCAGTCCCTGGCCTCGGCCGTGGCGCGGATGCAGGGCCGCCTCGCCGCGCTGCCGACGGAGCTGGCGGAGGCCGAGCGCCACCTGCGTCACGCGCTGGCGGCTGCGGTGCCGGCCCTGCGCGCGGCGTGCGGAACCCTGGCCGCGCGCCTCGAGCGGGCGTCGGCCACTGTTCGGGTCGACCTCACCGAGCGGACCTTCGCCCTGCGCGGGTGGACGCCGCGGTCCCGCTCGGCGGCCGTGGCCGATGCCCTGGCCGGCACCGACCGACCGGTCGTGGTGACCGAGGTGCGCGCCCGCGACCGCGTCGGCACGCCGCCGACCCTGCTGCGCAACGTCCGGTTCTTCCGGCCCTTCGAGCGGCTCGTGGGCTTCCTGTCCTGGCCCGGCCAGGGCGGCTTGGACCCGACCGGCCTCATGGCGGTGGTCCTGCCGCTCCTGTTCGGCATCATGGTGGGCGACGTCGGCTACGGCCTGCTGCTGGTGGCCATCGGGTGGGGCATCCGCCGGCGGTGGGGCGTCCGCAGCCAGGCCGCGGACGACGGCGGTCGCATCCTGATCGCCGGCGGCTGGTGGTCGACGATCTTCGGAGTGCTCTTCGGCGAGCTGTTCGGCAACTTCGGCCGCTACGCCCTGGACATGCCGGCGCTGTGGTTCTACCGCGGCGGGCCCGCGGCCCTGGAGCCCCTGCTGCTGTTCGTGCTCGGCGTCGGAGCGGCCCATGTGGTCCTCGGCCTGCTGATCGGGCTGTGGACGGCGGTGCGCGAGCGCCATTCCGGCCACGCCCTCGAGCGCCTGGGCACCCTGCTGGTGCTGTGCGGGCTGTTCGCCCTCGCCGGCGCCGTCGTCGGCGTCCTGCCGGGCGGGGCCATCACCCCAGCGGTGGCCGCGGTGGTCGTCGGCGTCGTGCTGGCCTCGGTTGTGCACGGGGCGCTGGGCGCGCTGCTCGGGCCGCTGGAGGTCGTGGGGACGATCGGCAACATCCTGTCCTACCTGCGGCTGGCCGCCGTCGGTCTGGCCTCGGTGTACCTGGCCATCGTCGCCAACGAGCTGGCCCGCCAGGCCCCCCTGCTGCTCGGGCTGCTCATCGCGGTGTTCTTCCACTCCCTGAACCTCGCGCTCGCCGCGTTCAGCCCGATGATCCAGGCGCTGCGGCTGCACTACGTGGAGTTCTTCAGCAAGTTCTACGAGGGCAACGGCCGGGCCTTCGCGCCGCTCGGCGCGGACCTGCCCGCCCCGCAGGAACCCGCCCCGTCCCGACCCCCGGCAGGACCCGCGGCCCCCGCGGCCCAGCCGGTACCGGCGCCGGCCGAGCCGGTCGCCGGAGCACTGACCCGGTGAGCAACGTCGAACCGGCCGGCACCTGACCACACCCCAGCACAGGAGGAGATCAGCATGGAACTCGGACTGCTCGCCGTCGGCGCCGGCCTGGCCGTCGGGCTCGCCGCCCTGGCCGCCGGCATCGCGCAGGCGCGCATCGGCGCGGCAGCGATGGGCGCGATCGCCGAGAAGCCGGAACTCACCGGACGGGCGATCCTGTTCGTCGCGCTGCCGGAGACGACGGTCATCCTCGGCTTCGCCGTCGCGGCGATGATCATCCTGCTCCTCGGCGGCTGACGTGAGCCTCACCGACCTGCTCACCTCGCTCGACGAGGACGCGGCCGCCGAGCTCGACCGGGCACGGCAGGCGGCCGCGGACGAGGCCAGTCGCATCACCGGACAGGCCCGCGCCGAGGCCGACGCCGCCCGGGCGGAGGCGCTGGCCGAGGCGGAGCGGCGGGGCACCCGGGCCGCCGACCGCACGGTCGCCGCGGCCCGGGCGGACGCGGCCGCGCAGGTGCGGGCGGCGCAGGACGAGGCGCTGCGCGAGGTGCTCGAGCGCACCCGCGCCCGGCTGGCGGGCCTGCGCGGCACGCCGGCCTCCGGTGCGGTGCTCGAGCGGTGCCTCACCGAGGCGCTCGGCGCGCTCGCCGCGCCGGCCGTGGTGCGGGTGGACCCCCGGGACGCCGCCCTCGCCCGCGAGCTCGTCGCGCGGCACGGCGACCTCGGCCTCCGGACCGACCTCGACACCTGGGGCGGCTGCGTCGTGGCCGACACCGGGGGGCGGTTCGTCGACAACACCCTCGAGGCACGGCTCGAGGCGGCCTGGCCCGCCTCGCGCGCGGCGGTCGCCGCCCGGTGGGCAGCGACCGCCGACGGCGGGGGTCGGTGATGGGACGTCCGGACTTCGTCATGGGGAACACCCGGTTGCGGGCCCGGCGGGGTGCGCTGCTCGACCCCGAGCAGCTCGCCCGGCTGGCCGGCCGCGATCTGGCCGGGCTCGCCGCCGACCTGCGGACCACCGCGTACGGGACCGGGATGCCGCCCGGCCCCGTGGGCCGCCAGGTGCTGCTCGAGGCGGTCGAGGAGCGCCGGCGCGAGGCGCTGCGTGGGGTGCGCGCGGTCTACCGGGGCGAGGCGGCCGACGTCGTCGGCGTGCTGCTGTCCCGCTACGACCTGGCTGACACCCTCACCCTGCTGCGCGGGGCGGCGCACGACCTGCCCGACGACGACGTCCTGGCCGCGCTGCACGGGGTCGGGGCGCTGACCCCCGCGGCCGCGCGGCACGTGGTGGCCGAGGAGGCCGAGGCGGTCGTGCAGCGGCTGGCCGAGGCCCGGCTGCCCGACCCCGGGACCGCCGCGGCGGCCCGCCGGGCGTGGGAGCGCTACCTGCTGCACGGCGACCTGGCCGAGCTCGAGCTGGCCGTCGCCCGTGCCGCGGCGGAACGGGCCGACCGGCTGCTGGTCGAGGTCGGGCGGCCGGCCGCGCCGCTGCGCCGCTTCGTCGCCGCCGAGCGGGACGCGGCCAACCTGGTCGCCGCCCTCCGGCTCGGCCGCGCCGGCACCGACCCCACCGAGGTCCCCGCGCACCTGCTGCCGGCCGGCGAGATTCCGGTGCGGGCGCTCGTGGCCGTGGCCGCCGGCGGCGACCCGGCCTCCGCCGCGCCCGCCGAGTGGCGCGGCGAGACGGCCCGGGCCTCGACCGCCGGTGACCTCGCCGGCCTGGGCCGAGCGCTCGAGCGGCACCTGCTCACCGCGGCGGCGCGGGCCGGCCGGACCGGCGACCCGCTGGGCGTCGACGTCCCGCTGGGCTACGTCGCCGCGGTCGAGCTGGAGACCCTCGCGCTGCGCCGCCTCGTGCTCACCGCCCCGGTCGCTCCGCCGGCATCCACCCCGGCGGACGGCACCCGGAGGGCCGCGTGAGCGCCCCGGCTGCGGCGCCCCCGCCGGGCTGGCCGGCCGACCTGCTGGTCGTGGTCCCCCGCGACATGGCCGCCGGCTTCCGCCTCGCCGGCACCCGGACCGTCGCCGAGAGCGATCCCGCTCGGGTGCAGGAGCTCGTCGAGGCCGAGCTCGCCGCGGGCTTCCGCGGCGTCGTCGCGGTCGCCGAGCGGACCTGGTCCGCGCTGCCGGCCCCGGTGCGCGCCGAGTGGGCCGCCCGCACCGTTCCCCTGGTCATCCCGCTGCCCGCCGAGGACGACGGCGCCGCGGGCTCCCGCCGGTCCCGCATGCAGGAGCTGCTGGCCCGCTCGGTGGGCTATGAGATCACGTTCACCCCGGAAGGAGACCGGTCATGAGCACGGCGACCACCACCGACGCCGTTCCGCAGGTCCGCGAGGCCGACGGACCGCAGGGCCGCCTGCACCGCATCGCCGGCCCCGTCGTCACCGCCGTGGGCCTGCCCGGCGTCCGCCTCTTCGACGTGGTGCGCGTCGGCGCCGAGGGCCTCCCCGGAGAGGCCATCCGAATCGAGGGCGACCAGGTGACCGTGCAGGTGTTCGAGGACACCGCGGGCCTGAGGGTCGGCGACCCCGTCGTCTCCACCGGCGCCCCGCTGCTCGCCGAGCTCGGGCCGGGGCTGCTCGGCAGCATCGTGGACGGCACCGGCCGGCCGCTGACCGTGCTGGCCGGGTCGGCCGCGGACGGCGGCGTCGCCCGGCCGTTCATCGCCCGCGGCGCCGACCCGCCGCGGCTGGACCGCGAGCGCCGCTGGGACTTCCGGCCGGCGGTCGGCCCCGGCCAGCGGGTCGGCCCCGGGGACGTGCTCGGCACGGTCCCCGAGACGCCCGCCCTGGAGCACCGCGTGCTGGTGCCGCCCGGTACGAGCGGGACGGTGACCGCGGTGCACCCCGGCCCCGCCACGGTCACCGACACCGTCGTCGAAATCGACGGGCGGCCGGTGACGATGCGGCAACGCTGGCCGGTGCGCGACCCGCGGCCGGTGCGCGCGCGGCTGCCGCTGGACCGGCCCCTGGTCACTGGGCAGCGGGTCCTCGACGTGCTCTTCCCGGTCGCCGCCGGCGGCAGCGCGATCATCCCGGGCGGCTTCGGCACCGGAAAGACCATGACCGAGCAGGCCCTGGCCAAGCACGCCGCCGCGGACGTGGTGGTCTACGTGGGCTGCGGTGAACGCGGCAACGAGCTGACCGAGGTGCTCGAGGAGTTCCCCGAGCTGGTCGACCCGCGCAGCGGGGCACCGCTGATGCAGCGCACCGTGCTGGTGGCCAACACCAGCAACATGCCGGTCGCCGCCCGCGAGGCCAGCATCTACATCGGCATCACCTACGCCGAGTACTTCCGCGACCAGGGCTACGACGTCGCGCTCATGGCCGACAGCACCAGCCGCTGGGGCGAGGCGCTGCGGGAGGTGTCGACCCGGCTGGAGGAGATCCCGGCCGAGGACGGCTACCCGGCCTACCTCGCCTCCCGGCTCGCCGGCTTCTACGAGCGCTCGGGCCGCGTGGTCTGCCTGGGCGGCGCCCCGGACGACGTCAGCCGGGACGACGCAGGCGACGGCGACCGCACCGGATCGGTCACCGTCATCGGCGCGGTCTCCCCCGCCGGCGGCGACTTCTCCGAACCGATCACGCAGAACAGCCTGCGCCTGGCCGGGGCCTTCTGGGGGCTGGACACCGCGCTGGCCCGGCAGCGCCACTACCCCGCGATCAACTGGACCCGCAGCTTCACCCAGTACGACGTCGTCGGGTGGTTCGACTCCGAGGTGGACCCCGCCTGGTCGGAGCTGCGCGCATGGGCGCTCGCCCTGCTCCAGCAGGAGGGCTCGTTGACCGACGTCGTCGCGCTGCTCGGCGTCGAAGCGCTGGCACCGGAGCAGCGGGTGGTGCTGCGCACCGGCCGGCTGCTGCGCGAGGTCTTCCTGCAGCAGTCGTCCTTCGACGAGCGCGACGCGAGCTGCCCCCCGGCGAAGTCGGCGGCCATGCTGCGCACCCTGCGCGACGTGCACACCGCCATGACCGAGGCGCTGGCCCGGGGGGCCGACCCCACCGCGCTGGTCAGCACCGCCGCGCTGGGTGAGCTGGCCGCCATGAAGCAGTGGACGGCCGCCGACGCCGTCGCCGAGTCGCCCGCGCTGGCCGCCCGGGTCCGGACCGCACTGGAGGGAACCCGATGACCGCCGTCCCCGCTGCCGGCACCGAGCCGCTGTTCGCGGTCGGCCACACCGCCGTCGACCGGATCGCCGGCCCGCTGCTGGTCATCGACAGCGCCGACGACCTCGCCTACGGCGAGTTCGTCGAGGTGGAGGCGGCCGGCGGCGCGACCGGCGCCGGCCTCACCCGCCGCGGGCAGGTGCTCGAGGTGGATGGGTCACGGGCCGTCGTGCAGGTGTTCGGCGGCACCGCGGGCATCGGCCGGGAGGGCACCACGGTGCTCTCCCGCGGCCGGCCGGCCCGCACCGGCGTCGGCCGGGCCTACCTCGGCCGCGTGCTCGACGGCGCCGGCCGCCCGCGCGACGGCGGCCCGGAGCCGGTGCCCGAGGAGGAGCGCGACGTCGGCGGCCTGCCGCTGAACCCGGTGGCCCGCGACCACCCGGACGAGTTCATCGAGACCGGCCTCTCGGCGATCGACGGGCTGCTCACCCTCGTCCGTGGCCAGAAGCTGCCGGTGTTCTCCGGCTACGGGCTGCCCGCCGACGAGTTGGCGGCCCGCATCGCCACCGAGGCCCGGGTGCCCGGCGATGACGACGCCGGGTTCGCCGTCGTCTTCGCCGCGATGGGCGTGACCCGGCGGACGGCGGACTTCTTCACCGAGCGCCTGGCCGCGACCGGCGCCCTGCAACGCTCGGTGCTGCTGCTCAACCTGGCCGAGGACCCGACCGTCGAGCGCATCCTCACCCCGCGGGTGGCCCTGACCATCGCCGAGCACCTCGCCTACGAGCACGACCTGCACGTGCTCGTCGTCCTCACCGACATGACCAGCTACTGCGAGGCCCTGCGGGAGATCTCCGCGGCCCGCGAGGAACTGCCCGGGCGACGCGGCTACCCAGGGTACATGTACACCGACCTGGCTACCCTCTACGAGCGCGCGGGACGGGTGCGCGGCCGCGCGGGTTCGGTGACCCAGCTGCCGATCCTGTCCATGCCCGACGACGACATCAGCCACCCGGTGCCCGATCTGACCGGCTACATCACCGAGGGCCAGGTCGTGCTCTCCCGGGAGCTCAACCGCACCGGCGTGACGCCACCGATCGACGTCCTGCCGTCGCTGTCCCGGCTGATGAACGCCGGCATCGGAAAGGGGAAGACCCGGGAGGACCACCGGGCCGTCGCCGACCAGCTCTACGCCTGCCACGCCCGCGGCGTCGAAGTGCGGCGGCTGCTGTCGATCGTCGGCGAGGGGGCGCTCTCGGACGAGGACCGGCGCTACCTGGCCTTCTCCGAGGGCTTCGAACGCGACTTCGTCGGCCAGGGCGGAGGGCGCCGCAGCATCGCCGAGACCCTCGACACGGCCTGGCGGCTGCTGGCACCGTTCCCCGACGACGAGCTGACCCGCATCCCGCCGCCGCTGCGGGAGCGCTACCGCCCGGCGTCGGGCGGGTAGCTGGGACCACGCCGTACCTACCCGCGGGAGATGCCGTGAGCACCACCGCCTCAGCCGGGTCACAGCCGGTCGCGACGGGGGTGGACGAGGCCCGCCTCGCCGGGCTCCGCCGCTGGAACCTGGCGCTGACGGTGCTGCACGCCGCCCAGGCCGTCGCGGTGCTGCTGCTCGCCGGCAGCTTCGCGATCACCGTGACGTCGTCCTTCCCGGCCGGGCCACCGGGGACGGCCGTACCGGCCCCGGAACCGCTCGTCGACGTCGACGTCGGCGGGGCCATCGCCGTGTTTCTCGGCCTGGCCGCGCTGGACCACCTGGTGACGGCCACCGCGCTGCGCCGCCGCTACGAGGAGGGGCTGCGCCGCGGAATCAACCGGTTCCGCTGGCTGGAGTACTCGCTCAGCGCGACGATCATGGTGCTGCTGATCTGCGCCTACACCGGCATCACCGGTCTGAGCGCGCTGATCGGGATCGCCGGCGCCAACGTGGCGATGATCCTGTTCGGCTGGCTGCAGGAGCTGGTCAACCCACCCGGCCGCGCCCGCACGACGATGCTCCCCTTCTGGTTCGGCTGCGTCGCCGGCGCGGCACCCTGGGTGGCGATCACCGCGAACATCGTCGGCGCCGACCAGATCCCCGGGTTCGTCTACGGGATCTTCTTCTCGCTGTTCGTGTTCTTCATGAGCTTCGCGCTCAACCAGTGGCTGCAGTACCGGCAGATCGGGCGGTGGCGCAGCTACGCCTACGGCGAGAAGGCCTACCTCGTTCTCAGCCTGGTCGCGAAGAGCGCGCTCGCGTGGCAGATCTTCGCCGGCTCGCTCGCCACCTGACCGCCCGGCCGGCACGTGCCCGGCGCTCCCCTGCGCACCACACCGCCGGCCGCTCACCGGGCGTTGCGACTCCCCCAATCATGCGATACGTTTTTCGCGTAAAGCGTTACGCATGACTCCAGCGAGGAGGCCCCCATGACCACCACCGCCACCCCCGACCAGCTGGCACCGGCACCGGCACCCCGACCGCAGGAGCGCCCGCCGGCGGTGCCGATCACGGTCGCACGGGGCGACGGCATCGGCCCGGAGATCATGGATGCCACCCTGCGCGTCCTCGAGGCGGCCGGCGCCCGGCTCGCCGTCGAGGAGATCGAGATCGGCGAGGCGGTCTACCGGCGCGGGCACACCGCCGGCATCGAGGCAGCGGCCTGGGAGTCGCTGCGGCGCACCAGGGTCTTCCTCAAGGCCCCCATCACCACCCCGCAGGGAGGAGGCTTCAAGTCGCTCAACGTCACGGTGCGCAAGGCGCTGGGCCTCTATGCCAACGTGCGCCCGTGCGTGGCGTACTCGCCGTTCGTGCCCACCCGGCACCCGGGCATGGACGTCGTCGTCATCCGGGAGAACGAAGAGGACCTCTACGCCGGTATCGAGCACCGGCAGACCGACGAGGTCACCCAGTGCCTCAAGCTGATCAGCCGGCCCGGGTGCGAGCGCATCGTCCGCTACGCCTTCGAGCACGCCCGCCGGCACGGCCGCCGGAAGGTCACCTGCTTCACCAAGGACAACATCATGAAGCTGACCGACGGGCTGTTCCACCGCGTCTTCGACGAGGTGGCCGCCGAGTACCCGGACCTGGAGTCCGAGCACTGGATCGTCGACATCGGCGCGGCCAAGCTGGCCGACACCCCCGAGGCCTTCGACGTCGTGGTCATGCCCAACCTCTACGGCGACGTCCTCTCCGATGTCGCGGCCCAGGTCGCCGGATCTGTCGGGCTGGCCGGCTCGGCGAACATCGGCGACCAGGTGGCCATGTTCGAGGCGATCCACGGCTCGGCTCCGCGGCGCGCGGGTCAGGACGTCGCCAACCCCTCGGGCCTGCTCATGGGCGCGGTGATGATGCTGGTGCACATCGGCCAGGCGGAGGTCGCCGAGCGCGTCCACAACGCCTGGCTGGCCGCCCTCGAGGCCGGCGCGGCCACCTACGACATCGCCCCACCTGGTCGCACCCCGCTGGGCACGCGGGCCTTCGCCGATGCCGTCATCGCGCGGCTGGGTGAGCGCCCCGCCACCCTGCCGGCGGTCACCTACGCCGACCTGCCCCCGTTCACACCGCCGTCCCCGGCGGTGCGCGAGCCGGAGCGGAAGACCATGGACGGCGTGGACGTCTTCGTCCACCGGGCCGGCATCTCCCCCGACGACCTCGCCGCCGCCCTCCGCGAGGCGTCGCGCAGCTGCTACCTGCAGCTGCGGATGATCTCCAACCGCGGGGTGAAGGTCTGGCCGGACGGGCTTCCGGAGACGTTCTGCACCGATCACTGGCGGGCCCGCTTCCTGGCGCCGTCCGAGGGCTGCGCCCACCCCAAGCACGTGCTCCAGCTGCTGCACTTCCTCGAGCGGGCCGGCCTCGACTTCGTGAAGACCGAGGGTCTCTACCGGTTCGACGGGGAGCCGGGCTACTCGCTGGGGCAGGGGCAGTGAACGTCGCCACCGCACAGCACCGGGGACACTCCGCCATCGGCAGAACCACGTGCGCCTACCACCCTGACCCGGCGTCCGGACCGCCACCGCCGTGCTGGATCGCCCAGGCCTCGGACCGGGCCAGGCTCGAGCTCGCGTTCGCCATCCTCCGCCGGTACGGCATCGCCGCCGTGCCGACCACGGACCAGGACGGCGAAGGCGCGCGCCGCCGTGTGGAGGAGTGGCTCGCCGCCTCATTCCCCGCGGGGGCCGGCTCCTACGTCCTATGGGCATCCGAGGACGACGAGCTCTGCTTCGACGAGGCGGGCAACCTGGTCCGGGACTTCCCGCTGCTGCATCCACGCCACGTGGAGGCTGCCCTCGTCGACGCGCTTGAGCGGGCCGGCCTCCCGTGGCGGAACGACACCGATGACCGGAGAACGGTCGTGGTGAGCGTCGCCCGTTGATCGTGCATCTCGCGGCTCCGCGCACCTGCGCTGGGTGTGCGGAGTACGCGCGAGGGCTCCGGCCTGCGTGGGGTTGAGGGCGCCCCTTCCGGGGGCAGGAAGCGGCCGGGGATGCCCCACCGGAAGGCCTCGAGGGCCCCGGCCTGCGACGTGCGCCCGCGGACGCACGGGGCGACTCCTGGTACCGCGACCGCCGTGGTGTGCCCGTCGGGCTGGACGACGTGCGCGCGGTGGTGGATTCGACGCCGGCGCCCAGGGCAGCGTGGCCGGCATTGTCCTCGTCGCCGGCAGTGGCGGTCGCCGCGCCCACTGCTTGGTCGATGTGCGCTGCCGTGGCGGCAACCGGTTCGACCCGGCCTCGCGCGTAGATCCTGGCCGCTGCGAAGGGGCCTTGTGCGCCCACGTGGCAGGCCCGCGATCTCCACGTAGACATACGACGAGGGTTACGTGTAACATCTTTCGCACGAGGGGAGTACCCGCCGCACCTGCGGTGCCGATGCCCGTCAGTCCCGGCCCCCGCGCCCGGGCTCCGGCCGGTCGATGGACCGGGGAAGACCTCGCACGAGAGGCCATGGAGTCCCCGTGCCGATGCGCGCAACCCTCCTCCCGCTGTCCAGCCGTCGAGGCCCGGCGAACGAGCGTCGGTCCCTTTCGGCCGTGGCCGTCGGGCCCGGACGCACGTTCAGGCGCTCCATCGAGCTGGTCGGGAAGTGAACGGGGTGACGGGAACCCCGGACCCCGCTGCGCGGGGGGCATCCACGTCGACCGCTCCGACGCGTTCCACCATCGAGCGGCTCCGCTCGGCCCGTGGCACTCCGTCGGTGTCGCTGCTCGCATCCACCACCCCGGGCCCGACCATCTCGGAGGCCGACGCCCGGACTCTTGCCGGGATGGCGGCAGCCGCGGGCGCCCGATTGCTCGGGCAGCCGGCGGCCGACCCGGACGCGGTCGCCCGTGCCCTGCACGCCACGGTGTCGTCCGCGCTCTCCGGGCCCACCGGCCGCGCGATCGCCGTCTTCGTCAACGCCGAGGTCCAGGAGGTCGTGCGGCTCGCCGACCCGGTCACCGATCGGGTCGTCGTCGGCCCGACGTTCGCCACCCGTGACCTCGCGCCTCCTCCCCCGCACACCGGAGCACGTCGTGCTGTTGCTGAGCGAGCACGAGGCCCACCTGCTCGACGACCGCGGCGGCCGCTCCAGCCGGCCCATGTGGTCCGGCTTCCCGCTCAACGCTCGGGAGGTCCTCACCTCACCCTCCCCCCGGCGCCTGGACGACTTCCTGCACGAGGTGGACCTCGACCTCGGTGTCCGACTGCGCCGGGCCCCGGCGCCCCTGGTCCTGGTCGGCGAGGACCACGTGCTGGCCGCGTTCGAGCGCATCTCGCGCAACACGGGCCGGCTCGCCGGGACGGTCACGCTCGTGGACCCGCAGGAGCGGCTGATCGACCTTCTTCCCCGCATCCGGTCGACGGTGGAGCGGTACCTGCGGTCCCAGCAGGAGGATGCCCTGCGCTTGATGGATTCCCGCCGCCCCCGCGGAGAGGTTGTCGACGGTGTCCGCGCGGCGTGGTCGGCTGCCCACGCCGCGCGGCCGGAGATGCTCGCTGTCGAGGCCGGCCTCGTCTTTCCCGACCGGAACGCCGAGGGCGGCAACCACCAAGAGGCCGATGGATCGGTCGAGGAGCTCATGCGGCTGGTCCACCAGCGGGGCGGGTGGGTGGTCGTCGTCGCTGACGGGCTGCTCAGCGAGCATCACCGCGCAGTCCTGACCCTCCGGTCACGAGCCCGGTCCGCTCCGGGGGCCGCGACGTGGCCGATGTCCCGTCGAGCCGGTACCGGCACCGATGACGGCCCCTGGAAGGAGCGGACCTCATGACCCCCGGACGACGATGCGCCGTCGCCCTCCTGTTGTGCGTGGCACCGCTGGTCCTCGGCGCGTGCGGAGCCGGTCAGGCGGCCCAGACGGCGACGTCCGCCCGTGACCACACCGGAGGCGCGGCCCGTGTCGGCGACCTCACCATCCGTGCAGCCCAGCTGGCCTATCCCCGCGACGGAGTGCGCGATCCCGGCGAGCCGGTTCCGCTCACGATGGCGGTCGAGAACAGCGGGCGGGAGGACGACGTGCTCGTCGACGTGCGCGGTGAGCCGTTCACCGGTGCGGCCATGGAGGCGGCCGGCGGGCAGTCAGGCATCCCCCTCCCGGCGGACACGACGGTGTTCGTGGGAGACGGAAGCGGTGACGGCCCGACGGTGACCCTCATCGGGCTCGTCGATCCGAAGAGCTCGGCCCAGTCGGTGGAGCTGACGCTCACCTTCGCCCGCGCGGGCGAGACGACGGTGCGCGCCATCACCGCCCCGGCACCCGACACGCGACCCCGCGCGCCGGCGTTCGACTTCCACGAGGACCACGAGGCCGACATGCCAGGGGAAGCCCCGTGATCAGCCCGGTCGGCGGCAGCGGACAGGAAGGCACGACCCCGGTCACCGCTGCTCCCCCGCCGCCCCGCGGTGCGCCGGACAGCGCGGGCTCGCTGTCGATCCCGCCCTTCGACAACCTGCCCGACATGCTGACCTCGACGGCGCGGGAGCACCATGCCGCAACCGCTTTCACCGCCGTCCTGCCCAACGGGATGAACGGCCGGATCTCCTACGCCGACACCGACCGTGCCGCCGACGCCTTCGCCGCCTACCTGCGCGAGGAGCTCGGGCTGTCCCCGGGTGATCGGGTGGCCGTGCAACTGCCGAACTGCCTCGCCTACCCGGTCGTGGCCTTCGGCGCGCTGAAGGCCGGCTGCGTGCTGGTGAACACCAACCCGCTGTACACCACGCCGGAGCTTAGGCGGCAGTACGCCGACGCCGAGGTCGCCGCGGTCGTGGTGGCCGACCTCTTCGCCGACCGGCTGGCACCGGCGCTGCCGGATCTGGGTCACCCGCCGGTCGTCCTCGCTCCGGTCACCTCCTTCTTCCCGCGCTACGTCGCCGGCATCGTCCGAACGGTGCAGCGGGTCTGGGACCGGACACTGCCGCCGGTTCGCTTCCCGGCGACGAGGTTGGGCGATGCCCTGCGGCGCGGCGTACACCTCCTCGCCGCCGGCGGCACCGACCGGTACTGGCGCGACCTGGGCCCGGCGGATCCGGCCGCGCTGCAGTACACCGGGGGCACCACGGGGGTGAGCAAGGGGGCCGTGCTCACCCACGGCAGCCTGCTGGCCAACTGCGAGCAGATGATGGCCGTCACCGGCGACCTCATCCGCCCGGGCCGGGAGACGGTGTTGACGGCCCTGCCGCTCTACCACGTGTTCGCCTTCACGGTGAACCTGCTGGGCTTCCACCGCCGCGGCGCGCACAACGTCCTGGTCCCCAACCCGAGGCCGCTGACCAACCTCAAGCGGGCGCTGGAGAACCACCCGGTCACCTGGATCACCGGGGTCAACACCCTGTTCGACGGGCTCTGCCGCGAGCAGTGGTTCGTCGACCACCCGCCGCCGGCGCTGCGGGCGGCGGTCGCCGGGGGCATGGCGCTGCACGGCTCGGTCGCGCAGCGCTGGGAGCAGGTCACCGGCGTCCCCGTCGTCGAGGGCTACGGCCTGACCGAAGCCTCCCCGGTGCTCACGTTCAACCCGCTCGACGACCGCGCCCGGCCAGGCACCGTCGGCATCCCGGTGCCAGGGACGCAGCTGCGCTGCGTCGACGACTCCGGTGCGACGGTGCCCGCCGGCGAACCCGGGGAGCTCTGCGCCCGGGGTCCGCAGGTCATGGCCGGGTACTGGCGCCGGCCCGAGGAGACGGCCGCCGTGCTGCGCGGCGGCGAACTGCGCACCGGTGATGTCGCGATCGTCGACCGGGACGGCTACGTGCGCCTGGTCGACCGCACGAAGGATCTGGTCCTCGTCAGCGGCTTCAACGTCTACCCCACGGAGGTGGAGGAGGTGCTCACCGCACACCCCGGCATCCGCGAGGCGGCGGTGGTCGGCGTGCCGGACGCCGCCTCCGGGGAGCGGGTGCGGGCCGTCGTCGTCCGCACCGACCCGGCTCTCACCGCCGAGCAGGTGCGGGCGTGGGCCGTGCAGCGGCTGACCGGGTACAAGGTGCCCCGCGAGGTGACCTTCGCCGACGACCTGCCCAAGTCACCGATCGGCAAGATCCTGCGCAAGGACGTCCGGGCGGCGCAGGCGGACGCCCCGGTGCCGGTCCCGCGGACCGGGGGCTGACGGCGGTGGTCGGCCCGTTCGAGCAGGCGATGCTCACCGCCATCCTCGCCGTCGTCATGCTCGGCATGGGGGCGGCGATGACCTTCCGCGACCTGGGCGACGAGCTCCGCCGTCCCCGCTACCTGGCGCTGGCGGTCGCCGGGCAGTTCGCGATCATGCCGCTGATCGCCTTCACGCTGGCCTGGCTGCTGCAGCTGCCCCCGGCCCTGGCGATCGGCCTGGTGATCGTGGGCTGCATGCCCGGCGGGACGACGTCGAACCTGTACACGTACTTCGCCCGGGCCAACCTCGCCCTCAGCGTCGTGGTGACCATCGGGACGACGCTGGCGGCGATCGTGCTCGCCCCGCTGACGCTGCTCTTCTACGGCGGCGCGCTGGCCGAGGGCATCGACGTGCCCACCTCGAACGTGGTGGCGAGCCTCGTGCTGCTGGTGCTGCCGGTGCTGCTCGGGCTGTGGATCCGGCGCCGGACGGCCAACCTCGGCGCCACCCTGGAGCTGGTGGGCAGCGTGCTGGGCGTGCTCTTCATCGTCCTGCTGATGGTCACCTGGGTGCCGCGCAACTGGCAGCTGCTGGTCGAGTCGCCGTGGCAGGTCTACGCCGGGGCGATCGGCCTGCCGCTGCTCGGCATGGCCGCGGCGTACGGGTATGCCAAGCTGCTCGGCCTGGGGGTGCCCGACCGGCGCACGCTGGCGCTGGAGATCGGCATCGTCAACGGTCCTCTGGCCATCACCCTCGTGCTGCTGTCGTTCAGCGGCGCCGTGGAGCAGGACGTGCTGCTCATCCCGGCGCTGTACTCGCTGTTCGTGGTGATCACTGCGACGTTCGTGACGATCGGCTTCCGGCGGGCGCACGACCGTGCCCAGCAGCAGCTCCCCGAGCTGCTCTGACCAGCGGCGAACGGTGAGCAGCGCGTCAGTGGACCCGGTGAGCGGCGGCCGCGGCGAGCAGGCCGAGGCTGTTGGTGGCCAGGTGCAGCAGGACGGGGGCGAGCAGGCTCCCGCTGCGCCGGCGCAGCTCGGCGAGCAGGAGGCCGGCGGCGGCCGTGGCCAGGCAGGCCAGCAGCACCGCGCCGGCACGGGCCAGGTGGCCGTCGACCAGGTCGTTGGCCGCGAGCGCGGACAGCGTCGGCCGGACGTGCCACACACCGAACACCGCGGCGGCGATGACGGTCCCCGCTCGCCAGGACGTCAGCCGCACCAGTGCGGCCAGCAGCACGCCGCGGAACGCGACCTCCTCCCACACGACCGTGCCGAGCGGGATGCGGACCAGCGCCGCGGCGGCGAGCTCGGCAGCGGGCGTGCCTGCCACCCGGCCGTCGAGGAGGAGGGGGCGCAGCCCCGGGAGCGCGAGCGCCGCAGCGTAACCGGCCGCCACCACTCCGGCGGCGCCGAAGCCCCACCGGGCGCCGCTGCGCAACCACCGACGGCCCAGACCGAGCTCGGCCCAGCACAGCCCGCACCAGCGGGCGATGGCGAGGAGCACCACCGTCGCCGCGCCGTTGAGCGCGACGTAGGGCCCGGTCCCGGCAGGCACCCACGGCACCACCACGTTGTTCCAGGCCACGAGCACCGGCACCAGGGCGCCGGTGAGGATCAGGAGACGTCTGCGGTCGTCGCCGAGCACGCGCACAGGACGATCTTCGTGCACGAGTCGCCGAACGGCGCTCGGGCAGGCACCGGACGCCGTGGCCTCGGTGCCGGAAGGAGGCGCTGACCATGCCGAGCCGGATGCAGGCGATCCTGCGCCACGCCGCTGCCGGCACGCCGGACACCCGCGACCGGCTGGTCGACGCAGCCCGGGCGGCGAGCATCCTCGTCGTCACGGTCTGGCACTGGACGCTGTCGGTGACCCACCGCACCGACGGCGGAGTCCTGGCCATGCCCAATCCCATCGACGCCGTGCCGGGCGGCTGGCTGGCCACCTGGGTGCTGCAGGTGATGCCTGTCTTCTTCCTCGTCGGCGGGTACGCCAACCTGGCCGCCTGGGAGAGCACCCGCGCGACCGGTGGCTCGGGGGCCGCGTTCGTGGCTGACCGGCTGCGCCGGCTGATGGTGCCCACCGCCCTCTGGGCGGTCCTGTGGCTGGCCGCCGAGCTGGTCGCGGCACTGCTCCCGGGCCCGCACCGCTGGGTGTGGGAGTGGTTCCCCGGCTTCCTCGTCCCGCTGTGGTTCCTCGGGGTGTACGCCTTGCTGGTCGCCGCCGTGCCGGTCACCGCGCGGGCGCACCAGCGCTTCGCCGGACCGGTGCTGGCCGGCCTGGCCGCGGCGATCGCGGTCGGCACCGTGGCCGACCGGATGGTGGGTCCGACCTGGGCGGGCTGGGTGACCATGGGGCTCGTGTGGCTCTTCTGCCACCAGCTCGGCTACGCCTGGCGGACGAGCCGCCTGGGCGCCGCGCCGCTGCGGCGCAAGCTCGCCGTGGTCGCGGCCGGCCTGGCCGCGCTGGTGGTGCTGACCACGGTGGGCGGCTTCCCGCGTTCGATGGTCGCGACCGTGGGCGACCCGGAGTCGAACATGTTCCCCACCACCGCAGCCATCGCGGCGCTGGCCGTCTTCCAGCTCGGCCTGCTGGCTCTGCTCGCTCCCGCCGCCGACCGCTGGCTGCGCCGGCCCATCCCGTGGCGTGCGGTGGTGGCCCTCAACGTGGTGGCGATCACCGTCTTCCTGTGGCACATGACCGCGCTGCTCGCCGTCGTGCTCGCGGTCGAAGCTCTCGGCGGCACGCTGCTCACCGAGCCCACTGCCGAGTGGTGGGCGCAACGCTGGCTGTGGCTGCTGGCGCCGGCGGCCGTCCTGGCCGCCCTGATCGCCGCCGTCGGCCGGGTCGAGCTCGCGGCCCGACGCGGCAGGCAGGCCGCGAGCCGGGAACCGGCCGGACGCGTAGGACCGTTCATCAGGAGGGCGGAGTCCCGCCGCCCGGAGGAGGAATCGCGATGACCGCACCCCCGCCGACCGTCCTCGCCGAGCTCGAGGGGCCGGTGGACGGCGACCTGTCGTGGCTGCTGTCGCTGGACCCGGCGCTCCTCGCGGTGCTCGGGGGCCTCGTGCTGGTCCTGGTGCTGGTCGTCGTGGTGGCCACCGGGCTGGCCGTCCGGCGGGTCCGGCGCAGCGGCCTGGCGGCCCGCGGCCGGGAGCTGGCCGCCCTCGGCCGGGAGATGGGCGTGCAGGGCGCCACGGCGGCCGCCGCACGACGATTGCCACCGGGCGAGCGGCGGACCGCCGCGGAGCTGCAGCTGGAGGTGGCCCGCGGCCGGGGCCGGTTGCGCCGCCGGGTGACCTCCGCCCAGGAGGCCGGCGCGCACCTGGGCGAGGTGCCGGCCCTGCTGCCTTCGCTGGAGGCGGAGGGCAACCGGATCGAGCAGCGCCTGCGCCAGCGGGCGCTGGCCCCCGGCACGGCCGGCCCGGCCGACGGTTCCGCCGACCTCGAGGCCGAGGCGCGGGCCTACCTCGAGCTGCTCACCGAGGCCTGCGACGCGGTCGACCAGGCGGAACGGGTCGTCCCCGAACCCGGCCGGCTGAACACGGAGGTCTCCGACGCGGTGAGCGCGCTGCGCGCGCACACCGCGGCCTACCGGGAGCTGACCGCCCCCCACCCGCCGCCTCCCCCACCCGACGCGACCGGGTCCGGCCGGCCGGCTCCCGTGTCCGAGGAGGACTCGGCGGGTCGCGCGTGAGCGCCCTCGGGCCTCGGACCCCGCGCCGGACGCCGACGAGTGCGGCCTGGTCAGCCGGGTGCCGACGTCCCCCCGTAGAGCGCGGCCAGCCGCCGCTCGGCGGCGACCAGCTCGTCGGGGTCGAACGTCGCCCCGTCGAGCACGTGCACGTGCAGCGCATGCTGGTCGATGCGCAGCGCGAGCGTGCCGGGTAGGACGGAGATCACGTCGGCCATCAGCACAGCCAGGTCGTCGTCCCCGTGCCGGAGGTCGTGGCGGACCACCGTCGACGTGACCGGAGGTCCTGGCCGCACCGCCAGCCACGCCACCCGCGCTCCCGCCCGGACGCAGGAGGTGAGGAACCACGTTCCCGCCCGCAGCAGAGCAGCCGGCCGGGGACGGCGCCGAGGGCGGGGCGGGAGTACCCACAGGCTGGCCGCGGTCGCGGCCAGGATCACGAGCACGGCGAACTGCGGGCCGACCAGCGGGCTTCCCTCACTGACCACCCACCAGAGCGCGGCCAGCACGAGCGCCCGTCCGGCCACCTCCGCAGCCCACCGCACCGCCCTCACGCGAGCAGCACCCCCGCCAGCACCACGAGCACGGTCAGGGCCAGTGACCCCACGGCTCGCCACCGCGCCAGGCGGAGCACCTCCACGGCGTCTGCCGGCAGGCGGGCGGCCACGGCGTGGGCGACCGCCACCGAACTCTGCACCAGCTGCCCGGGCAGCCGGCCGGCCACGTCCAGGACGCGCAAGGCACCCGCCGCGGCCGGCTCGTAGACGACGACCAGATCACCGGCGGGCACGCGCGGCGCGCGCGACGACCACCGTCGGCCCGACCCGCTGCGACCCAGCGCGACCAGCGCCAGGCCGAGCAGCACCGGCCACGTCCCTGCCCACAGCGCCGCGAGGGTGGTGCCCGGCGTCGCCGGCGGCGCATCGGCCGCCAGCGCCCAGACCAGCACCGGCCCGGTGATCAGCAGCAGCAGCCAGCCGCTCTCCAGGACGGTCCACCGCGCCGGGACGGTCGGCTCGGCGGCGAGGGTGGTCCAGAAGCGCCCCAGCAGCAGCAGCGTGCCCACGGCACCCACGGACAGCACCACCTCAGGCACTGCCGCAGCATCGGCCAGCTCCTTGAGGCCGTACTTCGCGACGAACCCGTTCAGCGGCGGCAGGCCGGCCAGGGCAAGGCCGGCCAGGGCCACCCCGCCCAGGGCGAGCCCGCGCCGCCGGCCCTGGGAGGCCGCCTTCACGACCGGGACGGACAGGAAGAGCGCGGCCTTGGCGGTGCCGTGCGCGGCCGCGTAGACCACGGCGACGGCCACGGCGGCCGCGCCGACGGCCGGTTCCCGCAGCCCCGCTCCCACGGTGACAGCCAGGTATCCCATCTGGCTCACCGTCGAGTAGGCCAGCTGCACCTTCGCCTCGGCCTGGACCAGACCCACGACCACCGCGCCGAAGATGCCGACCAGGCCCGCTGCCACCAGCGCGGAGCCCAGCTCGGGCAGCGCCACCGCACCGATGGGCAGCAGGTGCAGCCAACCGACCAGGCCGGCCTTCACCATCGCGCCGGACAGCACGGCGCTGGCCGGCACCGGCGCGGCCGGGTGCGCGACCGGCAGCCAGGCGTGCAGCGGGAAGGTGCCGGCTTTGACCGCCAGACCGGAGACGACCAGCGCCGCGGCGGGCAGGTTGCCCGGCTCACCCAGCGCCTGCCGTACCGCGGGCAGCTCGGGACCTCCGGCGTCAGCCACCGCGACCAGCAGACCGCTGAGCAGCAGGACCTCCCCGACCAGCGCCATACCCAGGTAGACCCGGCCGGCGCGCAGCGCACGGTCGGTGCGCGAGTGCACGACCAGCCCGTAGGACGCCAGCGACATCACCGCGAAGCCGACGTAGAACGTCACCGCGTCGGCGGCGGCGAGCAGGGCGAAGTTGCCTGTGCAAGCGACCAGGAACACGCCGAGGAAGGCCGGCAACCGCGGATCGCCGGACCGCTCCGCCCGCGCCGCGGCCAGGGCCACCGCGTAGAGCAGCGCGGTCACGGCGAGCAGGGGGCGGGAGACCGTGTCCAGCTCGAGCTCGACGCCGAGGAACAGCCAGGGCACCGACAGGGCCGGCGGTCCCGCGGCCACCAGCACGCCGGCGGGCAGGCAGGCCAGGGGGGCGAGCGCGACGGCGGCGCCGCGGGTGACCCGCGGCACGAGGGCGCCGGCCAGCAGCAGCGGCGCCAGCAGCGCGGCGGCCCACAGCGCGGTCACGGCACGGTCCGTTCGGCGATGGCGACGGCCAGTGCCAGCGGGCTCCACGGCGCAGCGGCGAACAGGCCGGCCGCGAGGGAGGCCACCGCCGTGACCACCAGCGGCACCAGCAGCGTGCGCGCGCACTCGGGGCGGCGGCGCCCCGGCGGCGCGTGCTCCGGCGGCGCGTGCTCCGGCGGCGCAGGCCCGTCCGGGGCCCGCAGCCACGCGGCGACGACGACCGGCAGGAAGTAGGCGGCGTTGAGCAGGGTGGACAACGCCAGCACCGCCACCACCCAGGCGTGGCCGGCGTCCAGCGCGCCGACACCGAGCAGGTACTTGGTCACGAAGCCGGCCACCGGGGGGACGCCCATCATGCCGAGCGCGCCGACGGTGAACGCGGCTGTGGTGAGCGGCATCCGGCGGCCGATGCCGCGCAGCTCGGAGACCCGGTGCAGGCCGTGGGTCTCGGCGATCGCCCCGGCGCAGAAGAACAGCGTGATCTTCATCAGCCCCTGGTGCACCAGGTGGGCCAGGGCCGCCGTCGTGCCGGCGACCGCGCCCACCGCGACGCCGAGCACGATGACCGAGACCTGGCTGACCGTGGAGTAGGCCAGCCGCCGCTTGAGGTCGTCCTGGGTCAGGGCCCGCGCCGACCCGTAGAGGATGGTGAACCCCGCGACCGCCGCCAGCGGGACGAGCACGCCCAGTCGGGTGGCGACCGCGACGCCGTAGACGTCGTCGACGACGCGCACGATGCCGAAGGCGCCGGCCTTGACCACCGCCACGGCGTGCAGCAGGGCGCTGACCGGGGCGGGGGCGACCATGGCCCGGGGCAACCAGCCGTGGAGCGGGAAGACGGCGGCCTTGACGCCGAAGCCGGCCACCAGCAGCAGGAACAGCGCCTGCATCAGCGCCGGCCGCTCGTCGGCCAGCGCGGCCACGGCCGCGATGCCCCCGGGCGCGAAGGTGCCACCGCCGCCCAGGGCGGTCAGCGAGGCCACCGCGACCAGCAGGACCGCCCCGCCCGCGACGGTGTAGCGCAGGTAGGTGCGGGCCCCGGCCAGTGCCTGCGGCGTGCCGCGGTGCGCGACCAGCGGGTAGGTCACCAGGGTCAGCAGCTCGTAGAAGACCAGCAGCGTCACCAGGTTTCCGGCCAGCGCGATGCCGACGGTGCTGGTGACGCACAGGCTGAAGAAGCCGAAGAACCGGCTGCGGTGCGGAGAGCCTTCCAGATAGCCCACCGCGTAGACCGTGGTGACCAGCCACAGCGCCACCGACAGGGCGATGAACAGCAGGGACAGTTCGTCGAGGCGCAGCACCAGGTCGACGCCGGGAGCCAGCGAGGTCGCGAACTCGAACCGCTGACCGTCGAGCACTGGGGCGAAGACGGCCGCGACGAGGGCCAGCTTCGCGGTGGCGCCGACCAGGTTGATGGTGGTGCGCAGGCCGTGCCGCTCCTCACCGAGCGGGAAGATGGCCAGCGCCGGGACCAACGAGGCAGCGAGCAGCGCGAGCGGGACGGCGGCCGGGGTCATGGCGGCCCCCCGGACGGCCCGCTCGCCGGCGTGCTGGCGGCCCCGGCGACGACCGGCGGGACGGAGTCGGCGACCCTTCCGGTGAGACCGGCCCCGGTGAACCCCAGGACGACGGCGAGCACCGCCAGCGCGACGGCAGGCACCTCGCGGCCCGGCGACTCGCTCAGCCGGCGCCGCGGCCGGTCGACCGTGCTGCGGTCGAAGGTCAGTGAGACCACGCGGAACACGTACGCGGCCGTCATCACGCCGGCGACGACCAGGGGGACCGCCCAGTACCAGCGGCCGGTCTGCACGCTGGACTGCAGGAGCAGGTACTTGCCGGTGAAGCCGAGGCTGGGGGGCAGTCCGGCCAGGCTCAGCCCGGCCAGCGCGAAGGCGGCCACGGCCAGGGGATGGCGAGCGGTGGCCCCGGCCATCGCCGGCAGCCGATCGGTGCCGTGCGCCGCGGCCAGGGCGCCGGCCGCCAGGAACATCGCCGCCTTGGCGAAACCGTGCGCCACCAGCAGGGTGAATGCGCCGACCCAGGCGGCGCGCAGGCCCGCCGCGTCGGCTCCCGACCCCGGGGTGGCCAGGGGGAACACGAGGAACAGCTGGCCGATCTGGGCGATGGTCGAGTAGGCCACGACCAGCTTGAGGCGTTCCTGCCGCAGGGCCATCCACGCCCCCCACAGCGCGGCCACGGCGCCCAGGCTGCCGAGGATGCCGGCGGCCGGCAGGGTGGCGGTGCCCGGCAGCAGGGTGAACCAGTACAGCACGAGGACGAACAGGGCACCCTTGACCACCAGTGCGGACAGCACCGGACTCACCGGCGCCGGCGCCCCTCCGTGCGCCTCGGGCAGCCACCCGTGCAGCGGCAGCAGAGCGCATTTGAGCATCATCCCGACGGTGACGGCGGCCAACGCGACCGCCGCGACCGCCGGAGACCCCGGGGTCTCGGCGAGGGTGGCGAAGGCCAGCGTGCCCCGGTCGGCGTAGAGCAGGGCGACCGCCAGCAGGTACAGCAGCGAGCCCAGCACCGTCACGAACAGGTAGCGCAGGGCCGCCTGCAGGGCGACCCCACCGGCAAGGGCGACCAGGCCCACCGCGGACAGCGCCAGCACCTCGAACCCCACGTAGATGGTGAAGGCGTCGGCAGCGACGAAGACGACGTCGAGCGCCAGCCACACCCCGAACCACAGCGGCCAGAAGGCCCCCTCGCGCCGCTCGGCCAGCGCGTACGCCGTGACCGCGAGGCCGACGACCGCCGTCATGACGAGGAGCACCGCGGACAGGTCACCGACGACGAGCGGGATGCCGAGCGGCGCCTCCCACCCGCCGAGCGACTCGCGCGGGGTCGCGCCGGGAGCGAGGGCCACCGCCCCGACCGCAGCGGCCGTCGCGAGAGCGCCGGCGGCGGCCACGGGGCGCACCAGGGCGGCGGAGCGGAGGACGGCGGTGAGCAGCACCGCGGCCAGCGGCACCGCCACCACCAGGCTGGGCGGCATCACCGGGGCGGCCCGGGTTCGGCCCCGCCGTCCCGACCCACGGCCTCGACGCGCTGCACCAGGGCCAGCGCGACGGCGGTGATGCTGACCGTGACCACGATCCCGGTGAGCACCAGCGCGTGGGGCACGGGATCGGGGGCGTCGGGGTCGGTGCGCCAGGCGACCGCGGCCAGGACGACGAACACACCCGTGCCGAGCACGTTGGTGGCGATGACCCGCCGCAGCAGGTCGCGCACCGCGACGAGGGCCACCAGACCGATCACGGTCATCGCCCCGCCCGCCGCGGCGAACACCACGGCCCGCGTCACCGCGCCGCCTCGAGGGGCACTCGAGAGGCGTCCAGGTCCCGCGGCAGCGGCGGGACCAGGCAGAGGTAGAAGACGGCCAGGGTGACGCCGACCGACAGCGCCAGTGCGGTCTCGATGGTGACGATCGCGGCCGTGCCCAACTCGCCGTAGGTCAGCAGTGCCCGGCCGCCGAGCACGCCGGCGATCCCCACGGCCAGGAAGACCGCAGTGCCGAGGACCAGCCCGTAGCGGACGACCTCCGGACGCAGGACGCCCGGCCGCCGGCCGGCGAGGACCAGCAACACGAGCAGCCCGGCCAGCACCGCGCCGCCCTGGAAGGCACCTCCGGGCCCGTAGCTGCCGACGTAGAGCACCCAGCCGGCCAGCACGACGCCCAACGGCACCGCGGCGCGCGCCAGGAACGACAGCGGGGCCGCCGCGGACGGGGGTGCCGGAGCCCAGTCGGCGCAGTGCGGCGGGACCAGGGCCACGCACACGACGGCCGCCACCAGCACCACGGCGACCTCCAACAGCGTGTCGAAGGCGCGGAAAGCCAGCAGGACGGCGGTCACCGGGTGCTCCACGCCGCTGTCGGGCACCCGGCCGGCGACCAGTTCGGGCAACCGGCCCGGCGCCGGCTCCGTGAGGACGGGGACGAGGGCGACTGCCAGGACCGCGCCGGTCGCCAGGACCGCGGTCGCGACGGCGGCCCCCCGCAGCGTCCGACGACCGCGCCCGCTGCTGCCGGTCCGGACATCGGCGGCGCCACCACTCCGGCTCCCGGACGTGGTGGCCACCGTCCGCAGCAGCAGGGCGCCGGTGGCCGCGGCGCCGACGCCGACCTCGGCCAGCGCGAGGTCCGGCGCGGCCAGCCGGGCGTAGCCGGCGGCCACCACGACACCGAGGCCGATGAACAGCACGACGGCGGTGGAGCGCGACCGCACCAGCAGGCAGAGGGCGCTCAGGACGACGGCCGCGCTGGCCAGCACGACGTCCAGCACCAGGCCGACGGCGTCGCTCACGTTGGCTCCCGGGTGGCGGTGGCGTCGGTGGCTGCGCCGGCCACCAGTTGAGCGCTCGTCGGCGACGTGGCCAGGACGACCACCCAGACCAGCCCGAGCTTCGCGGCCGACGCGGCGGAGTCCGCGCGCAGGGCCAGCCCGGCCAGGAGCAGCCCGAGGCCGAGGTTCTCCGCGGTGCTCAGCGCGTGCAGGCGGGCGGCGACGTCGGGGAAGCGCAGCAATCCGACCGACGCGGCGAGCACGCACACCGCACCCGCGAGCAGGAGGACGAGGGCGGCGGCATCGATCACGGGCTGCCCTCCGACCGCTCCGGGCCGGCGCCGGCGACCGGGGTTCCCGGCGCGCGCTCCCGAGCCGCGAAGGCGGCGGCGAGCACCGAGGACAGCAGCACCAGGACGAGGGCCGCGTCGCGGTAGGCGCGGTCGTCGGCCAGGTCGCCGAGCACGGCCAGGAGCGCCGTGCCACCGATCGAGGTGAAGTAGACCCCCACGATGCGGTCGGCGCGGGTCGGACCCCGCAGGACGCGGACGACCGCCAGCAGCGCGGCGAGCAGGACGAGGACGGCCACGCTGAGCAAGGCGGCTACCACCGGCGCAGTCTTGCGGCGGGCACACCCGCCGGGCAAGCCTCGCGACCCGACCGTGATCCACGTCTCGTCCCGCCCCCGAGACCCCACCGGCCCTTGACGCGGCCGCGGCTCTTCGGGCACGTTCGCCGACGCCGCCGGGGACGACCGCTCACCCCCCGGATCGCAGGAGGGCTCCGTGGGTGTCACCGTGCTGTCCCTCGTCGGGGGGCTGGCCCTGCTGGTGGCCGGGGGCGAACTCCTCGTGCGCGGCGCGGTACGGCTGGCGACCCGGCTCGGGGTGTCCCCGCTGCTGATCGGGCTCACCGTGGTCGGGTTCGGCACGTCGACCCCCGAACTGGTCACCAGCGTGCAGGCGGCGTTGGTCGGCTCGCCCGGCATCGCCGTCGGCAACATCGTCGGCTCGAACATCGTCAACGTCCTGGTCATCCTGGCTCTGGCCGCGCTGATCTGGCCGCTGGCCGTCCCGCCCACGGCGCTGCGTCGCGACGGTGTCCTCGTGGTGGCCAGCGCTGCGCTGATGGGGCTGATCGGCTGGCTGTGGACCCTCGACCGACTCGCCGGCGCCCTGCTGATCGGGCTGCTGGGCGCCTACCTCTACGCGAGCTGGCGACAGGAACGCACCGGTCCCCCGGCCGGGCAGCACGGCGCTGCCTTCGACCGGGCCGATGCATTCGAGGACCTCGACCCCGCGCTCTCGCCCGAGGCGGTGCGCGCCCGGATGGCCGAACGGCCGCGGTCCGAAGGCTGGGTGGTGCCGCTCCTGCTCGCCGTCGGCGGCCTGCTCCTGCTCGTCGTCGGTGCCCGATTCCTGGTCGGCGGGTCGATCGACCTGGCTCGCGAGCTCGGCGTCGGCGAGGCCGTGATCGGCCTGACGATCGTCGCCATCGGTACCTCCATGCCCGAGTTGGTCACCTCGGTGGTGGCCGCCGTGCGCCGGCACACCGACGTGGCCCTGGGCAACGTGCTGGGATCGAACGTCTACAACGTCCTCGGCATCGGCGGGGTCACGGCGCTGATCTCCCCGACCGAGGTGCCCGAGGCCATCGTGCGCTTCGACATCCCGGTCATGGTCGGGGTGTCGCTCGCGCTGCTCGCTCTGCTCCACACCCGCCGAGCGCTGGAGCGTTGGGAGGGCGCGCTCATGCTCGCCGGCTACGTCGTCTACGTCTGGGTCCTCTGGCCCTGAGCACGGGACCGGGCACAGGAATCCCTCGCCGTCCCGCGGACGCGTGGGCGCTATGGTGCCTCGGCCGCATCCAGGCGCTGTCCCTCCATCCGGGACGGCTGCGTGGCGTCCGCACCACGGCCGTTGCTGTCCCGAACCCCCCGAAGGGCCTCCATGGGTGTCACCGTCCTGTCCGTCCTCGGCGGGCTCGTCCTGCTCGCGCTCGGGGGTGAGCTGCTGGTCCGCGGTGCGGTGCGGCTGGCCGAGCGGTTGGGTGTCTCGCCGCTGCTGATCGGCCTGACCGTCGTGGGCTTCGGTACGTCCACCCCCGAGCTGGTGACCAGCGTGCAGGCGGCCTTGGTCGGCTCGCCCGGCATCGCCGTCGGCAACATCGTCGGGTCCAACGTCCTCAACATCCTGGTCATCCTGGGCCTGGCCGCGCTCATCTGGCCGCTCGCCGTGCCGCCTGCGGCGCTGCGCCGCGACGGCGTCGCCGTGGTGGCCACGGCCGCGCTGCTCGGGCTGATCGGCTGGCTGTGGACCCTCGACCGACTCGCCGGAGCCCTGCTGATCGGGCTGCTGGGCGCCTACCTCTACGCGAGCTGGCGGCAGGAACGCACCTCCGAGCACCCCCCGGGCGGGCACACCGCCGCCTTCGACAAGGCCGAGGCGCACGAGGGCCTCGACCCGGCGCTGGTGCCGGGTGCGGTGCGCGCGCCGGGCCGGCCCGCGCACCGCGCCGCCGACCGGGTCGTCCCGACGCTCCTCGCGCTTGGCGGTCTCCTGCTGCTCGTCGTGGGCGCCCGACTCCTCGTCGGTGGGTCGATCGACCTGGCGCGCGAGCTCGGTATCAGCGAGGGCGTCATCGGGCTCACCGTGGTCGCCCTCGGCACCTCCATGCCCGAACTGGTCACCTCGGTGGTCGCCGCGGTCCGTCGGCACACCGAGGTGGCGCTGGGCAACGTGCTCGGCTCCTGCGTCTACAACACCCTGGGCATCGGCGGGGTGACCGCCCTGGTCGCCCCCACCGACGTGCCCGACGAGATGCTGCGCTTCGACATCCCGGTCATGGTCGGGGTCTCGGTTCTGCTGCTGGTGCTGCTGTACACCCGGCTCGCCCTGCAGCGATGGGAGGGCGCCCTCCTGCTCGCCGGTTACGCCGCCTACGTGTGGGTGCTCTGGCCCTGACCGGCGGGCGGCATCATTGCGCCCTGGACAGGCGAAGCCGGTTTCGCTAAACTGTCCTCGGAATCGGGGAGTAGTCCGTACGGCGATCTCGTCATCCCGGCGCACCGCCCGGGGTCGCCGCCCGCGAGGGTGGACCAGACCGCTTCCGCGACCGACGCGGGAGGTGGTGCCATGTCGCGGATGCCCGCCCCGAGCAGGGGCCCGTCGCTGCGCACCCTGGTCGAGCAGACCCCCGACAGCCGGGACCGGGCGGTCGACCTGCTGCGCGCGGCGGCCATCCTCACCGTCGTCTTCTGGCACTGGGTAGCGGTGGTCATCGTCGTCCGCGACGGACAGCTGACCGGCACCAACGGGCTCGGCCTGTGGCCACCCGCGGAGTGGCTGTCGTGGTTGTGGCAGGTCATGCCGCTGTTCTTCCTCGTCGGCGGCTACGCCGGGATGGCGTCGTGGCAGTCCGCCCGAGCCGCCGGCCGCCCGCCGCTGGGCTGGTTGGCCGACCGTCTGCGCCGCCTGCTGCGGCCCACCACCGTCTTCCTGGCCGCCGTCGTCGCCGGCATCGTCGTCGGCCGGCTCGTGGCCGACCCCGGACTCGTGGCCACGGCCGCCTGGCTGGTGGCGATCCCGCTGTGGTTCCTGGCCGTCTACGTCGCCGTCGTGGCCGTCACGCCCCTGCTGGTGCTCGCGCACGAGCGCTGGGGCCTGTGGTCGATCGGCGCGCTGGTGCTCGCGGTCACGGTCGCCGACGCCCTGCGCCTGGCCTCCGGGCAGGCCATGGCCGCAGCGCCGAACTTCCTGCTGGTCTGGCTGTGCCTCTACGCCCTCGGCATGGCCTGGCGGGCCGGCACGCTACTGGCGTGGCGCAGGACGCCCGCGGCGATGCTCGCCGGCGGCGGGCTGCTCGCCGTGGCGCTGGTCGCCCTGGGCCCCTACCCGGTCTCGATGCTGGGTGTGCCCGGCGAGCAGTTCCAGAACACCGCGCCCCCCACGCTCGCGTTGCTGGCCTACGGGGTAGCCCAATCCGGGCTGGTGCTGATGCTGCGGGACCCGCTGGGTCGGCTGGCCCGCCGGCGGCTGGTGTGGACGGCGACCGCCGCGGTCAACGCGACCATCCTGACGGTCTACCTCTGGCACCTGGTGCCGGTGCTGGTGGCGGCGCCGGCGCTGTACCTCACCGGTCTCCTCCCGACGCCCGAGCCGCTGTCGGCCGCGTGGTTCGGCCTGCGCCCGGTGTGGGCACTGGCCTGCGCTGCCGTGCTGGTCGTCCTCGTGTTCGCCCTCGGCCGGTTCGAGCGACCGAGGCGCGCCGGCCACGTCCGGCCGGCCGCGGAAGCCACCCCCGCCCGGATCGCCGGCGCCGCCCTCGGGGTCGGCGCGACCTGCGCGGGGCTCGCCCTGCTCACCGCTGCCGGCACCGGGAACGTCACCCGCCCGGAATTCCTGGCGGCCACGGTGCTGCTCTACGCCGCCGGCCTCGGGCTGACGCGGGCGGCCGTCCACGACGACCTCGTCCTGCGCAGCGGAATTCGCACGTCGTCCTCCAGTGGGGTTGGCTCTCGCCGCTCGGCCGAGCGGCCCGACGAGTAGGCGGGTGGTTGCGGTGACCGACGTCCTCGCGTGGTTGGCCCTGATCCTGTGGATCGGAGCCCTCGCCCTCCGGGTGCACCCGCACACGCGCACCTGGGCGCCCCGCGGCATGTCCGGCCGGGCCACGCGGGTGCGAGCCGGCGTCCCGCTCCCGGCGCCGCCCCTTCCCCCGCCGCCCGTCCCGGTCGGCGACCTCGTCACGGTCCCCGTGCCGGCTCCCCGCGACCCCCACCCCCTCTCCGCCGACCTGCCTGAGGTACATCGATGACGCGATCCGCCCCGTCCGCCCCCACCCCGCTCGAGGACGCCTCACCCCTCGACGCCCCCTACCTGCGCCCGGCCACAGCGGTGGCCGACGCCCTGGGGGTCGACCCGCGGCGCGGCCTGACCGAGGAGGAGATCTCCCGCCGACGGGCGGAGTCCGGCGAGAACGTGCTGGCCGAGCAGGCGCGGCGACCGGCCGTGCTGCGCTTCCTCGACCAGTTCCGCAGCCTGCTCATCCTCATCCTGCTCGGCGCCGCACTCCTCGCCGGGCTCGTCGGCGACCTGAAGGACACGATCGTCATCCTGGTCGTGCTGCTCATCAACGCGACGATCGGCTTCGTCCAGGAGAACAAGGCCGAGCGCAGTCTCGAAGCCCTGCGCGAGATGCTGACGCCGACCGCCCGCGTGCGCCGCGCCGCGGGGACGCGCGTGCTCGACGCCGCCGAACTCGTCCCCGGCGACGTGGTGCTGCTCGAAGCCGGCGACCGGGTGCCCGCCGACGGCCGGCTGCTGGTCGCCGAGTCGGTGGAGGTGGACGAGTCCGCGCTGACCGGTGAGTCGCAGCCGGTCGCCAAGTCCACCGCCCCGGTCGGGGCGGCCCCGGGTGACAAGGTGCCACTCGGCGACCGGGTGGGCATGGCCTACATGAACACCACCCTCACCCGGGGCCGGGCCGAGCTGGTGCTCACCGCCACCGGCATGCGCACCGAGGTCGGCGAGATCGCCGAGATGCTCCGCAGCGGCGAGGACCCGAAGACCCCCCTGCAGATCCAGCTCGACTCGGTCGGCAAGCGGATCGCCCTGATCGGTGGCGTCGCGATCGCCGTCTACGCCGTCATCGCCTTCGCCCGGGGCGAGTCCCTGGGGGAGCTGGCGCTCTCCGCGGTCGCCCTGGCGGTGGCGACGGTGCCCGAGGGCCTGCCGGCCGTGCTGGCGCTCACCCTGGCCCTGGGGGTGGCCCGGATGGCGCGGCGCGGCGCGATCGTCAAGCGGCTGGCCTCGGTGGAGACCTTGGGCTCGGCCACCGTCGTCTGCAGCGACAAGACCGGCACGTTGACCCTCAACCAGATGACCGCCCGCGCACTGGTGCTGGCCGGCCGCCGCGTCCGCATCGACGGCGAGGGCTACGCGCCGCACGGTCGCATCCTCGACGAGGGAACCGGCGAGCCGGCCGACGACGTCGACCGGCTCCTGGAGCCGCTGGTGCTCTGCAGCGACGCAGTGCTCACACCGGACCGCGAGCAGCGGGCCGGCATCATCGGCGACCCCACCGAGGGCGCGCTCGTGGTCGCGGCGGCCAAGGCCGGGATCGAGGCGACGGCGCTGCGCTCCGCCCACCCCCGGGTGGGCGAGCTGCCCTTCGACAGCACCCGCAAGTTCATGGCGACCGCCCACCGCGAGGACGGGCAGGTCCGCGTGCACGTCAAGGGCGCCCCGGACGTGCTGCTCGAGCGCAGCGCCGCCGTGCTGACCGCCGACGGCGTGCAGCCGCTCGACGACGCCGGCCGCGACCGCCTGGCCGCCGAGGTGTCGGAACTGGCCTCCCGGGGCCTGCGCGTGCTGGCCGCGGCCACCACGCTGGTCGACGATCTGCCCGCGGACGCAGAGCAGCTCGCCGACCGGTTGACGGGGCTCACGCTGCTCGGGCTCGTCGGGATCGCCGATCCACCCCGGCCCCAGGCGAAGGACGCCATCGCCCTGGCCGCCCGCGCCGGGGTCGCGGTCAAGATGATCACCGGCGATCACCGGGACACCGCGGCCGCGATCGCTCGGGAGCTCGGCATCCGCGGCGAGGTGGTCACCGGCGCGGACCTGGACCGGATGAGCGCCGAGGAGCTGTCCGAGCGGGTCGAGAGAATCGGCGTCTTCGCCCGGGTGGCCCCCGAGCACAAGGTGGCCATCGTGCAGGCGCTCACCGCCCGAGGGCACGTCGCAGCCATGACCGGCGACGGCGTGAACGACGCCGCGGCCCTGCGCTCGGCGCACATGGGCGTCGCCATGGGGATCACCGGCACGGAGGTCACCAAGGAAGCCGGGGACATGATCCTCACCGACGACGACTTCGCCACGATCGTCGCGTCGGTGCGCGAGGGCCGGTCGATCTACGACAACGTGGTGAAGTTCGTCCGCTTCCAGCTGTCGACCAACATCGGCGCGATCCTGTCGTTCCTCGGCGCCTCGGTCGCCGGGCTCGCCGCGCCGCTGACGGCGATCCAGGTGCTGTGGGTCAACATCATCATGGACGGCCCGCCGGCGATGGCCCTGGGCGTCGACCCCGCGCGCCCCGGTCTGATGGACGAGCCGCCGCGCAAGCCCAGCGAGCGCATCCTGAACCGCACCCGGCTGCTGCGCATGTTCCGAGCCGGCGTGGTCATGGCGGCCGGGACCCTGTCGGTGCTCGCCCTGGCCGACGGGACGTTCGGTGCCGCGGTGGCCGCCACCATGGCGTTCACGACGTTCGTGCTCTTCCAGTTCTTCAACGCGCTCAACGCGCGGGCCGAGCGGGAGACGGTGTTCACCCGGCACCTGTTCACCAACCGGTGGCTGTGGATCTCGTTCGCGGCGGTGGTCGTGCTGCAGATCGCGGCGGTGCAGTTGTCGTTCCTGAACCCGATCTTCGACACCACCCCGCTGTCGGCCGGCCAGTGGCTGACCTGCGCCGCGGTCGCGTCCACGGTTCTCGTCGTCGAGGAGTCGATCAAGCTCGTCCGGCGGACGGTCGCCCGCCGCTGACCCGCCGGCCGCCGAGCGTCGCCGGCCGGCTTCCCTGCCGCGGCGCCCGGGCCCAGCGCCCGGGCGCCGCGGCAGGGCTACGCCCGCAGGGCCGGAGATCCGGTGACGCCCGCCCGGGGCGGCCGCCCAGCGGCCTTCGTCACGAGGGCGAGGAAATCCCCGACGCGCACGTGGTCCTCCAGCGGGTGGCGGAAGTGCCCCTGGCTCACCACCGTGTAGTGGTTGCGCCGCCCGACCCGCTCGCGGACCACGTACCCCGCTTCCTCGAGGTCGGCGACGATCATCTGCACCGCACGCTCGGTGATGCCGACCCAGGCCGCGACGTCGCGCATCCGGACCTCGGGGTCGAGGGCCAGGCTGACCAGCACGTGACCGTGGTTGGACAGGAAGGTCCAGCCGGGTGAGGACGCAGTCATGCGAAGCACACTACGCGCGACCCGCGGCGGGTACCTGTCAACTACCCCTTGCTGATGAACCCTGACGTACGTATTCTGTTTCGCACGAGGGGAGTACCCGCTGCACCCCGCAGCGCCGTCGCCCGACAGTCCCGGCCGCCAGCGGCCCGGGTGGCGGCCGCTCCGCGCAGGAGCGGGAGAGACCTCGTCCGAGCGCCGGAGCCCGTCCGTGACCCTGACCCTCGATCAGCACGTCGTCCCCGAGCCCGAGACCGTTCCACCGCAGCTCGACCGTCCCGACCGGGTCCTCGCGATCATCATCGACCCGGAGGACGTCGACCTCGTCCTGCCGGTCGCGCTCGCCGCGGCCGTCGAGGACCTGCTCGAACTGCACGTCGCCGTCCTGGGCCCCCGATCACCGCGCGGCGAGGACGGCGACCGGGTGGACCGCTGGTGCGGCGAGCTCGTCCGCTGGGTGCGCGCGGTCACCGCCGACGCGGGGGTGGACGCGCCGGTCAGCGTCCACCTGCTGCACGAGCTGCGCGCGAGCCGACGCCCGCACGTGCTGGCGCGCGTCGTGCACTGGCTCGCCCGCCGCTCGGACGCCCAGCCGCTGGGCAGGTGGGCCGCGTGACCGCCAGCACGTCGCGGTCGCGGTCCGCCCGCCTCGCCGGGCCCTCGCCCGACACCGTCCTGCTGCTCCAGGCCGTGCGCAGCTATCCCTCCGTGTCCCTGCTGGCGAGCACCACTCCTGGCGAGCGGATGACGGCTGAGGACGCCCGCCGGCTGCGGCAGCTCGCCGAGGAGGCCGCGGCGCGGCTGCGGGCCGACGGGGCGCCGGAGACGGCCACCGTCCTCGACCAGCTCGACAAGACCGTCGCGCGCGCCGCGGCGGGTCCGGCGGGCCGAGCCGTCGGGGTGTTCGTGAATGCCGGCATGCAGAAGGTGCTGCTGCTGCCCGTCCCGGTGGTCGACCGGGCGGTCGTCGACCCCACGTTCGCCACCCGGGACCTGGTCCGCGGCCTGCACCGCACCCCCCGGCACGTCGTACTGCTGCTGGCCGAACGGGAGGCGCGGCTGTTCGACGGCCTCGGTGACCGGTTGGCGCCTCCGGACCGGTCCGGTTTCCCGATCGTGGCCGCGGCCGGAGAGGGCCGGCCGGGCCCCCGCCCCCAGGCCTTCCTGCGCGAGGTGGACAAGGCGCTGGGCACCTACCGCCGGCTGCACCCGTCCCCTCTCGTGCTGGTGGGTGCCGAGCGCACCGTGGCGGAGTTCCGGAAGATCTCCCGGAACACCGACCGCCTGGCCGGCACGGTCACCGGCAACTTCACCTCCGCTCCCCTGGCCCGCCTGGCGCCGCGCATCCGTCAGGTCATGGACGAGTACCTGCGGTCGCGGCAGGACGAGGCGCTCGACCTCGTCGAGCGTCGCCGCACGAGGGACAAGGTGGTCGAGGGGCTGCCGGCGGCCTGGCTGGCCGCCCGCTGGGAACGGCCCGAGATGCTGGCCGTGGAGGAGGGATTCGTCGCCCCCGCGCGCCTCAGCGACGACGGCGACTACGTGACCCCCGCCGAGGACACCGACCACCCCGACGTGGTGGACGACGCGGTCGACGAGCTCATCGAGACCGTGATCCTGCGCGGCGGCTGGGTCGCCTTCGTCGACGACGGGCGCCTGGCCGACCACGGCCGCGTGGTGCTCACGCTCCGCTGAGGCCGTCGCGCAACCACCGGCAGGAGGCCGGGACCGGACGGTCACCCGTCCGGTCCCGGCCGCTACGACTCCCGCTGTTCCGACTCCTGCTGCTCCGGCGTCCGCTGCTCCGGCGTCCCGGCCCGGTCGCCGTCCTCGACGGGCACGACCGGGTCGACCCGCGTGGTGGGGTGCAAGGGCGCTCTCGTGCGCCAGGCGGCCTCGCCGATGGCGAATCCGGCCAGCGGCACGGTGAACAGCTGCAGCGCGGCGGCCACGACCACGGTGCCGACGGACACCGGGTCGGGGACGAGGACGGCGACGGCGAGCAACACGCACACCACACCCAGGCCGGCCGCCTTGGCCACCGCGTTGGCCCGGTTGTAGGCGTCGGGCAGCCGGACGAGGCCGGCCGCGGCGAGACCCACCAGCGCCACGCCCGTGACCAGGAGCGCGCCCCCCAGGACGGCCTGCGCCGTCACGACGACCGCCTGCCGGCGACGAGGCGGGCGAGGGCGACGGTGGTCAGGAAGCCCACCAGTGTCGCGACCAGGACCAGGTCCAGCAGCACCGGCTCGCCCAGGCGCAGGGCCAGGACCGCGCAGGCGGCGATGAAGGCCGCGAAGCCGAGATCGACCGCCAGCGCCCGGTCGGCGTCGGTCGGCCCGACCGCCACGCGCACCATGGCCACCACCAGCGCGAGGCAGAGCACGACGAGCGCGACGTCGAGCAGCGGGTCGGGGAGCACGGTCCTCACCTCCGGTCGGCCTGGTCATCGCGCACGCGGCGTTCGCGACGGTTCGAGCGCATCGCGCCGAGCATCCGGTCCTCCAGCTCGCCGAGATCGGCGCGGAACGCCTCGAGGTCGGGCACGTGCATGCCGTGCACGGTGAGCCGGCGGAGGTCGGCGTCCATGGCCAGGGCCATCGTGCCGGGCGTCAACGTGACCAGCCCGGCGAAGGCCGCCATCTCCGTCGGGGTCCGGCTGCCCAGCCCGATCACGACCACCGCCGGAGCGAGCCGCGAGCGCGGGACGAGGATGCAGCGGGCGACCTCGACGTTGGCGCGCAGGAACAGCACGAGGTACCAGCCGCAGAAGACGACCACGCGCGCCGCCATGGATCGGCGGCCCGGGCCGGGCCGGGCGCTGGTCACGGCCGGCTCACGGCCGTCACGTAGGCCGACGTGTCCACCAGCCCGCGGGCGGCGGCCTCGGCGGCGGCCAGCAGCGGCTCGGCCCAGATGCCGAGCACGATCGCGAGGCCGCCGGTCACCAGTGCAGGCAGCACGAGGGCCAGGCGCACGCGGCTCGCGGCCGGTGCCGCCACGGCGCCTCCGCCACCGCCGGCTCGAGCAGGCGCACCGGCACCGGGCGAGCGCATCGGTTCCGCGGCGGGGTCGGTGAAGACGGCGTTCCAGACCTTGAGCATCGAGGTCAGGGTCAGCAGGCTCACCACGACCACGGCGGCTGCCGCGGCGTACTGCGCGGCGGTCAGCGCGGCGTCGACGAGCAGCAGCTTCCCGACGAAACCCGACAACGGCGGGACGCCGACCAGCGCGAGGGCGGACACGCCGAACGCGACCGCCAGCGCCGGCTCCCGCCCGGCGAGCCCGCCCAGCCGGGACAGCTCCCCTGTGCCGTAGGTGACCTCCACCGCGCCCGAGCACATCAGCAGGGCCGCCTTGACCAGCACGTACTGCACCAGGAAGAAGACGGCGGCAGCGAGGCCCGCCGTGGTGAACAGCGCCAGGCCGACGAGCATGTAGCCGATCTGGCTGACCATGTGGAAGGTCAGCACCCACCGCATCGACCGCTCCCCCACGGCCCCCAGCACGCCGACCAGCATGGTCAGGACGCCGGCCGCCATGATCACCCACAGCCAGCGCCGGTCACCGTCGAACAGCACCGCGTAGACGCGGAAGAGGGCGTACACGCCGACCTTGGTCAGCAGACCGGAGAAGATCACGACCACCGCGGGGCCGGCCACGGCGTACGAGCTCGGCAGCCAGCTGTGCAGCGGGACCACGGCGGCCTTGACCGCGAGCGCGACCAGCACCACCGCCGCGGCGACGGCGACGGGTGGCTCCGCCGCGGCGCCGGCGAGGACGCCGAGGTTCACCGTGCCGGCCGCGCCGTACAGCAGGCCCACCCCGCCCAGGAACAGCGTCGAGGCCAGCAGGTTGACCGCGAGGTAGCGGCGCCCGGCGGCCATCCGCCCGGACCCGCCGGCCGACACGAGCAGCACGTAGCTGGGCACCAGCATGAGCTCGATGAAGACGAACAGGTTGAACAGGTCGGCGGTGAGCAGCGCGCCGTACACCCCGGTCGAGAGCACCAGTGCCAGCGACACGAACCGCCCGTCGTCCTCGCCGGTGGCCGCGGCGTAGACCAGACCGGCCAGGACGAGCGCCGCGGTGACGGTGAGCAGAAGGGCACCGAACGCGTCGGCGACCAGGGTGATGGCGATGCCCGGTGGCCAGCCGCCGATCCGCAGGGTGGGGATCTCACCGGCGACCGCTGCCAGGAGCAGGACGACCGCGGCGCACAGCACCAGCCCGCTGGTCCCCCAGCCCACCGCCCGCACGAGCGCGGGCGCAGCTGCCCGCCGTCGCCCCCCGACGAGCACGAGCAGGCCGGCGCCGGCCAGCGGGGCGACGACGGGGACGGCGAGCAGCACGTGGTTCACGGCGCACCCGCCGTGTGCCCGCCGTCACCGGGCGCGTCCGGGCGCTCGTCCTCGCCGTCGCCGGCCCGCACCAGAGCCAGCAGGTACACGGTCACGCCGAAGGTGATGACGATCGCGGTGAGCACGAAGGCCTGCGGCAAGGGGTCGGCCATGTCTGCTGTCTGGCCGCCGTCGACGAAGGGTGCCCCTCGACGGTCGGTCCCGCCCGAGGAGAGCAGGAGCACGTTCACGGCGTGGCCGAGCAGCACGAAGCCGAAGACCATCCGCAGCAGCCCGCGCTGCAGCACGAACCAGACGCCGGCGGCCACCAGCAGTCCGACCACGACCGCCGCGCTCACCGGGCCACGTCCCCACCGGTCGACGCCAGGTCCGAGCCGGAGCGGGCGCTCGCTCCGAGGCCGACGGTCGGCACGCGCCCGGCGGGCCGCCCGGTGACCGGCGCTGCGGGCTGGTCCGGAGGACCGCCGAGCCGATCCAGGGTCGCGACCAGCAGACCGAGCACCATCAGCAGCACGCCGGTGTCGAACAGCAGCGCCGAACCGACTCCCAGAGCACCGAGGACGGGCAGCTCGAACGGCGCGAGGAAGGCCTCCCCGAGCGCGGCGGCGAGCACCCCGGTGCCCACGGCGAGCAGCAGGCCGGATCCGACGAGCACCTCGGGCCGCAACCGTCGGGGCGTGCGCCCGTGGGAGAGCTGGTGCAGCGCCGCGCCGGCGCCGGCGACCAGGGCGGCGATGAAACCGCCGCCGGGCTCGTCGTGACCGCGCCACAGCAGGTAGCCGGCCAGCAGGACGACGCCGGGGACGACGACGCGGCCGCTCACCCGGAGCATCAACTCGGTCCCCCCGTCCGGACCTGCCTCGGCCGCGCGGCCCGGCTGCGCCGCTGCCCGGTCGCGCCCTGCTCCGAAAAGCAGGAGCAACCCCACCGCCACGACACCCAGGACCACCGCCTCGGCGAGGGTGTCCATCGCCCGGAAGTCGACGAGGATCGTGTTCACCACGTTGGTGCCTCCCGTCGCCGGTTCGGCGGTGTCCAGGAAGAAGTCGCCGGCGGACGAGCGCTCCCGTCGCCCGGTGAGGGACACGACCGCTCCCCCGGCTGCCAGGCCGCTGAGGACGGCGAGCAGCGCGGTGGGGACGAGGCGGCGGCGGTCGACGGCCGGCAGCCGCCGGGGCCGGCCGCGGAGGACGAGGACGACGACGACCGCCGTGAGCACCTCGACCAGCAGCAGGGTCAGTGCGACATCGGGTGCGCCCGCCAGCAAGAACCACACCGCCACGAGCAGCCCGAGCGAGCCCAGCAGCGCGACGGCCGCCAGGGCCGAGCGGGTGAGCACGGCGCCCGCGACGGCGAGGGCGACCAGCGCCACGACCGGCCAGTCGAGCGCGGCATCGGTGGCGGCCCGTGCGGGCAGTCCGTCGATGGCGACGACCCCGACCGCGCCGACAGCGACGAGGGCGACGACCGGGCGAGCCAGGTGCCCGGCCGCGCCCTCGGCCCGGTCCGGCCGGCCGACCACGCGGCCGAACGCGAGCACGGAGTCGTGGGCGCGATCGAAGGCCGCGCCGCCGTCGGGCAGCGGGACGCGCGCGAGGAGCCGGTCGACCTGGCGCCGCCGCAGGAAGAGCAGCAGCCCCGTGCTGACCGCGATCGCCGACATCACGATCTCGGCGCTGAATCCGTGCCAGAACTGGAAAGCGCGCACCGGCTCGCCGGGCACGACGTCGGCCCCCGCCCGGACGACGATGGGGCTCAGCAGACCGATCCCCGGGCCGAGGGCCAGTCCGACCAGGGCCGGCACCACGGCGGGCGCGAGGAATGCCCGCGAGGGCTCGTACAGGTCCGGCTGCCGGGTCGCACCCCCGAAGGCGCCGAAGAAGATCCGCAGGCCGTAGGCGGTGGTCAGCGCCGACGCGGCGACGCCGAGCGCTCCGGTCACGAGGCCCACGCCGGGAACGGGTCCGGCCTGGAAGAGGCCCTGGAACAGGTACTCCTTGCTCACGAAGCCCAGCAACGGTGGGATCCCCGCCATCGACAGGCCGGCCAGTCCGGTGACCGCGGCGGTCACCGGCATCACCCGGCGCAGCCCGGACAGCTGGCGGATGTCGCGGCTGCCGGTCTCCTTGTCGATGATGCCGACGAGCATGAACAGCGTCGCCTTGAACAGGGCGTGCGCGGCGGTGTGCAGCATGGCGGCGGCCAGCGCGGTGGACGTGCCCACCCCGATCGCCGCGACCAGGAACCCGAGCTGGCTGACCGTCGAGTGGGCGAGGATCGCTTTCAGGTCGTGCTGGCGCAGCGCCATGAAGGCGCCGACGACGGCCGAGGCCAGGCCGACCGAGATGAGCAGGGCCGACCAGACGGGCACGCCCGAGAGCACCGGCGAGAAGCGCATGAGCAGGTAGACGCCGGCCTTGACCATGGTCGCGGCGTGCAGGTAGGCGCTCACCGGCGTCATGGCGACCATCGCGCCGGGCAGCCAGAAGTGCAGTGGCACCTGGGCGGACTTGGTGAAGGCCGCGAACGCGACGAGCAGGGCGATGGGCAGCGCGAGTGGCGAGCTGAGCACCCGGTCGGGATCGGCCAGGATCGTCGCCAGGTCCGCCGTTCCGGTGACCACCGTGAGCAGGACGACCGCGACCAGGAGGGCCAGACCACCGCCTGCCGTGACGAGCAGGGCCCGGCGGGCGGGCCGGCTGGCCCGCCCGCCGGTGAGGCCGACGAGGAGGAACGAGCAGAAGGTGGTCAGTTCCCAGAAGACGAAGAGCAGGACGACATCGGCAGCCAGGACCAGGCCCAGCATCGCGGCGGCGAAGAGCGTCAGGAGGCCGTAGACGGCGCCATGCTCGCGCGTCGGGCTCAGGTAGCGCGGGCAGTACGCCATGATCAGCGCGCCCACGCCGAGCACGATCACGCTGAACAGCAGGGCGAGCCCGTCGAGGCGCAGTGCGAAGGAGACGTCCAGCGACGGCAGCCAGGCGGCGGAGAACTCGACGGTCCCGCCGTCGAGCACCCGTGGCACCATCGAGCCGAGCAGCGCGGCCACGGCGGCGAAGCCGGCGGCGAGCACGTAGCCCGTGTCCCGTCCGAGGCGCCGCCGTGCCAGCAGCGGCGCCGACGCCGCCAGGACGACCATCGCCGCCAGGGCCAGAGCGAGGATCACGGTGGCTCACGGGTCCGGCCGGGGGCAGGCACGCCGACGAGGAGCATTCCCTCCCTCCTCCCCACACCTGTGTGATTCATTTCCCGAATCATCCTGCATATGTGTGGTCGGCGCCAGGTCCGGCTGCCCTCACCCGTGGCGGGCGGCGCCTGCGCCGGCCGCACGCCGCGGGTGACCAGGGGCGGGCGGGGGTGCGGGCGGTCAGCTCCGCGCGTCCTCCCGCTCGTCGAGCGCGACCTCCCCGGCCCGGCGCCCGGCCTCCCGCCCGCCGCGGCGCCACAACGGCTCGAGCGCGGCGAGCTCGTCGTCGGTCGCGGTGCGGAACGGCGGGGCCGTCGGGGACTGGATCGCCCGCCGCCCCTGGCCGCGGGTGGCCCGCAGGCTCAGCGCGACGGAGACGCCCAGGATCGTGGCGATCACGGCGAGGGAGACCGGGGTCGGGATGTAGAACAGGTCGACCTTGAGCAGCATCTTGACGCCCACCCAGACCAGCACCAGGGCCAACCCGGTCTTCAGGTACACGAAGCGGTGGATCAGGTCGGCCAGCAGGAAGTACATCGCCCGCAGCCCCAGGATGGCGAAGGCGTTGGCGGTGAACACGAGGAACGGCTCGTCGGTGACCGCGAAGATCGCCGGGATCGAGTCGACGGCGAAGATCACGTCGGTGACCTCCACCAGCACCAGCACCAGCAGCAGCGGGGTGGCCAGCAGGACCCCGCCGCGGCGGATCACGAAGCGCTGCCCGTGGTAGGCGTCGGTCATCGGCACGTACCGGCGGAACAGCCGCACCGCCCGTGACTTCCCCGGGTCCAGGTGCTCGTCGCGCTGGCGGATCATCCGGAAGCCGGTCCACAGCAGGAACGCGGCGAACAGGTACAGCACCCAGCCGAAGCTCGCGATGAGCACCGACCCACCGGCGATGAAGATGCCGCGGAACACCAGGGCGCCCAGCACGCCGAGGAACAGCACCCGGTGCTGGTACTCCCGGGGGACGGCGAAGTAGGTGAAGATGATCGCCCAGACGAAGACGTTGTCCACGGCCAGCGACTTCTCGATCAGGTAGCCGGCGAAGTACTGCTGCCCGAGATCGGCGCCGTACGCCGACCACACCCAGGCCCCGAAGCCCACGCCGAGCACCACCCACACCAGCGACCAGGCGGCCGCCTCCCGCACGGCGATGACGTGCGCGCGGCGGTGCGCGAACAGATCGAGGGCCAGCATGCCGACGATGCCGCCCAGCACCGCAAGCCACAGCCACAACGGGACGTCCACGAACACTCCTCCGGTCGACGAACACCAACCGGAGGTCTCTCCCGGCACCCGGCTCCGGGCACCCGCCCGGCCGAGCGCCGCAGTGGCGCCGTAGTGACGACAGGGCGTCGGGGGATACTCCCCTCCGCAGGAAAGAGTGAAGCATGGTTCGCTAGTTCGCGCCACTGCGGACCGCAGCACGACCGGCCGCTCTCCTTGTCGCCCGTCTCTGTTTGCACGTAATCTGTTTCGTATGATTGCTGTCTGGGCAGCTCCCCCGCCGCCGCGGACCGACGTGGTGGGTGGAGCCAGGCATCTCGCGCCGAACCGTCACCGGGCACTCCGGACGGTCGACCCGGACCTGCGAGCCACACGGACGCTGCCCCCGCCGGGCACGGTCGACGGGAGGACCTGCTCGTGGCCATGAGAGCCCCCGTGCCCGTGCCGACGCTGTCGCGGCGCGCGAAGCTGGTCCTCGGCGCCGTCGGCGTCCTGCTGGTGCTGTTCACCGCCATCGGCACGCTGACCAACGTCTACGTCGACTACCTGTGGTTCGACGAGACCGGCTACACCGAGGTCTTCTGGACCGAGCTGCAGACCCGGGCGCTGCTGTTCGCCGTCGCCGGTGTGGCCACCGGCGGACTGGTCGCCCTGGCGGTCTACCTGGCCTACCGCTTCCGCCCGGCCTTCCGGCCGATGTCGCTGGAGCAGCAGAACCTCGAGCGCTACCGCCAGTCCCTGGAGCCGCGCCGCGGCCTGGTGCTGGTCGCGGTCGCCGTGGTGCTGGGCCTGTTCGCCGGCTTCACCGCGCAGAGCAGCTGGGAGACCTGGCTGCAGTTCCGCAACAGCACGCCGTTCGGCGAGGTCGACCCGCAGTTCGGCATCGACATCTCCTTCTTCGTGTTCGAGTACCCCTTCTACCGGCTGCTGCTGGGCTTCGGCTTCGCGATCGCGCTGCTGGCCCTGATCGGCTCGCTGCTCACCCACTACGTCTTCGGCGGGCTGCGGCTGCAGACACCGGGGCAGAAGCTCACCGCCGCGGCGCGCGTGCAGATCTCGGTGCTGCTGGGCCTGTTCGTCGCGCTCAAGGCCGTGGCCTACTGGCTGGACCGCTACGGGCTGGTCTACTCCGACCGCGGCGAGGTGTTCACCGGCGCCAGCTACACCGACGTCAACGCGCTGCTGGTGCCCAAGACGATCCTGGTGTTCGTCGCGGCGGTCTGCGCGGTGGCCTTCTTCGCCAACATCGTCGTCCGCAACTTCCTGCTCCCGGCCGCGGCACTGGTGCTGCTGCTGGTGGCCAGCCTGGTCATCGGCGTGGCCTACCCCGCGATCATCCAGCAGTTCGTCGTCCGCCCCAGCGCCGACCAGCGGGAGGCGGACTACATCGAGCGGGCGATCGAGATGACCCGGCAGGCCTACGGGCTGTCGGAGGTCGAGTACGTCGACTACGCACAGCAGGCCACCGGCGACGACGTCGACCCCCAAGCGGCGCTCGCGGAACTGCGGAACGACACCGAGACCATCCCCAACGCCCGGCTGCTGGACCCCAACGTGCTGTCGGACACGTTCACCGCGCGCCAGCAGATCCGCAACGTCTACGGCTTCCCCGAGAAGCTCGACGGGACCTGACCCCGATCAGTGGACACGCTGAACCCAGGCTGAGCCTGGAGGAAGCGAGATGATCGGCTCGTGGTGCGGAAGGTGTACTCGGAGGAGTT
>NZ_JBJNRJ010000036.1:0-49245 GCF_046233715.1 Trujillonella humicola
ACGCCGCCTGAACCCAACCGCGACACATGTCATGAGCCCACACCACGACACATGTCCGGGGACACGACATCGGCGTGACGCCGACGGATCTCCTCCGCGCCTACACCCGGGCCAGGAGGTCGCTGACCAGCGGGTCGACGGTGTCGCGGACGGCGGTGTTGGCGTAGAGGAACCACAGCGCGGCCAGGACGAACGCCGGCACGAGCACGGCCTTCTCCAGCCACGCGCCGGTGCGCATCGGGGTCAGGACGAGCCGGCATCGGTGCACGATCCAGATCAGCGGCACCGGGACGCCCTGCTTGGTGATCATGTCCCCGGCGATGTGCACCAGGCAGCCCAGCCCCACCGCCCAGGGCAGCCACATCGGCTGGGGCATGTGCGCGAGCAGCAGCCAGGCACCGGCCCAGGACAGGACCAGGTTGCCGACGACGGTGTTCTCGGCGCGTCCGGGGATGATGAAGTGCAGCGCCCGCAGCGCCAGGCCGATCGCCAGCGCCATGAACAGCAGGCTCGACCAGTAGGTCCGCGCGGCGGCCACCGCGAGCGCGCCGAAGGCCAGCGGTGCGATCAGCGCGTCGTGGGTGCCCCAGCGGTGCCCCTGGGCGAGCCGGCCGATCGCGCCCGAGGGCACGTCGGTGAGCGGGCCCCACATGTCCGAGACCGTGGAGCCGTGGGCGTCGAGGTCGGGCAGCATGGCGAAGCCGCCGACGGCGGCCACCCACGCGACCTGGGCGACCGTCCCGTCGACCGGGGCCCAGGGCAGCGACGCGGCGCCGACGGCCAGGCCCGACAGGGCGTGGGAGTGACCGAGCACGCGCGGAGAGTGCCGCGCCGCGCGCCGCGGGCGGGGGAGGCGCGCGGGAGGGCCAGGCCTGCGCGGCCACCGCGGCCCGGCGACCGGCCGACCGGGGTCGGGCCGGGGGCGACCGCCGGCGGGGCTCCGGGCAGCGCCGGGAGCCCCCGCGGGAGCGGCCGCCTACTCCTCGTCGTCGTCGGTGCCGCCGCGGGCCAGCCACGTGGCCAGCCGCTCGACGGGCACCTCGAACTCCGGGTTCTGGTCGACGAAGGCCTGGAGCTGGTCGGCCAGCCAGGCGAGGGAGACCTGCTCCTCGCCACGCCGGTCGACCAGCTCCTCCAGGCCCCTGTCCGTGAAGTACATCGCCGGTCGAGCGCCCGTCAGTCGGCGAAGGCCTGCGCGACGAGCCGGCGCTGCTCGACCTCGTGCACCTTGGCCGACCCGACGGCCGGGCTGGCCGACGCCCGGCGGCTGACCGGCCGCAGCCGCCGGCCCTCCGGCATGTCCGTGTACAGGTGCAGGGCGATGAACTGCCAGGCACCCATATTCGCCGGCTCCTCCTGCACCCAGACGACGTCCGAGGCGTTCGGGTAGCGCTCCAGCTCCGCGTGGATCTGCTCGACCGGCAGCGGGTACAGCTGCTCGACCCGCACGACGGCGACGTCCCGGACCCCGGCGCTCTCCCGGTGGGCCATGAGGTCGTAGGCGACCTTGCCGCTGCACATCAGCACGCGGCGCACCGCGCCCTCGTTGAGCGGCTGCCCACCGATGCCCGGGTCGGGCAGCACGGGGCGGAAGCCCTGGTCGGTGAACTCCGAGACCGCGCTGACCGCGGCCCGCGAGCGCAGCAGCGACTTCGGCGTGAACACGACCAGCGGTCGGTGCACGTCCGACAGCGCCTGGCGCCGCAGCAGGTGGAAGTAGTTGCCCGGGGTCGAGCAGTTGGCGACCGTCATGTTGTTCTCGGCCGACAGCTGCAGGAACCGCTCGATCCGGCCGCTGGAGTGGTCGGGGCCCTGGCCCTCCAGGCCGTGCGGCAGCAGCAGGACGACGCCGGAGCGCTGCCCCCACTTGGCCTCGCCGGAGCTGATGAACTCGTCGATGACCATCTGCGCACCGTCGACGAAGTCGCCGAACTGCGCCTCCCACAGCACGAGCGCCTTGGGGTTGGCCACCGAGTAGCCGTACTCGAAGCCCAGCGCGGCGTACTCCGACAGCAGCGAGTCGTAGACGAAGAACTTCGCCTGGTCCTCCGACAGGTGCAGCAGCGGCGTGTACTCCGCGGCGTTCTCCCGGTCGATGAGCACGGCGTGCCGCTGGACGAAGGTGCCCCGGCGGGAGTCCTGGCCGGCGAGGCGGACCGGGACGCCCTGCATGAGCAGCGACCCGAAGGCGAGCAGCTCGCCCATCGCCCAGTCGATGCCGCCCTCGCTGACCATCGCCGCCCGCCGCTCGAGCATCTTCTGCAGCTTCGGGTGCGGCGTGAAGTCCGGCGGAAAGGAGACGTGCGCGTCGCCGATCGCCTTGAGCACCTCGCCGGAGATGGCCGTGGCGACGTCGGACTCCTGCGCCGTCCGCGGGTCCATGACCGGCTCGGGCTTGGACGTGTCCCGCGCGTCGTGCGTCTCGGCGAAGGCCCGCTCGAGCTGACCGCGGTAGTCCTTCAGGGCCTCCTCGGCCTCCTGCAGGGTGATGTCCCCGCGGCCGATCAGCGCCTCGGTGTACAGCTTCCGGACCGACCGCTTGCGGTCGATGATGTCGTACATCAGGGGCTGGGTCATCGAGGGGTCGTCGCCCTCGTTGTGCCCGCGGCGCCGGTAGCAGACGAGGTCGATGACGACGTCCTTGCGGAACTCCTGCCGGTAGTCGACCGCCAGCCGCGCCACCCGCACGCAGGCCTCGGGGTCGTCACCGTTCACGTGGAAGATCGGCGCGCCGATCATCCGGGCGACGTCGGTCGAGTAGAGGCTGGAGCGGGCCGCGGCCGGGCTGGTGGTGAAGCCGACCTGGTTGTTGATGACGACGTGCACGGTGCCGCCGGTGCGGTAGCCGCGCAGCTGCGAGAGGTTGAGCGTCTCGGCGACCACGCCCTGCCCGGCGAACGCGGAGTCGCCGTGCAGCAGGACGGGCAGCACCGTGAAGCCGCTCTCACCCTTGTTGATCATGTCCTGCTTGGCGCGGGCGATGCCCTCCAGGACCGGGTTGACCGTCTCCAGGTGCGAGGGGTTGCTCGCCAGGGAGACGGCGATCTCCTTGCCCTCGGCCAGCGGGTTGCGGAAGGTGCCGGTCGCGCCCAGGTGGTACTTGACGTCGCCGGATCCCTGGACCGTACCGGGGTCGATGTTGCCCTCGAACTCCCCGAAGATCTTGGCGTAGCTCTTGCCCAGGACGTTGGCCAGCACGTTCAGCCGGCCGCGGTGGGCCATGCCGATGGCGACCTCGTCGAGCTGGTGGTCGGTCGAGGCGATGAGCACCTCGTCCAGCAGCGGGATGACCGACTCGCCGCCCTCGAGGCTGAAGCGCTTCTGGCCGACGTACTTGGTCTGCAGGAAGGTCTCGAACGCCTCAGCGGCGTTCAGCCGCCCGAGGACGTGCTTCTGCTTCTCCCGGTCGGGCTGCTCGGCCTTGAGCTCCACCCGCTGCTGGATCCACTCCCGCTCCTCGGGATCGGTGATGTGCATGTACTCCACGCCGACCGTGCGGCAGTAGGAGTTGCGCAGCACGCCGAGGATGTCGCGCAGGGCCATCACCCGCTCGCCGGCGAACCCGCCGACGGGGAACCGGCGGTCCAGGTCCCACAGGGTGAGCCCGTGCTGGAGGATGTCCAGGTCCGGGTGGGTGCGGACCTTGAACTCCAGCGGGTCGGTGTCGGCCATGAGGTGGCCGTTGCGCCGGTAGGACTCGATGACCTCGATGACCCGGGCTTCCTTGTCGATCTGCCCCTCGCGGCCGACCCGCACGTCCGGCATCCAGCGCACCGGCTCGTAGGGGATCCGCAGCGAGCGGAAGACGTCGTCGTAGAAGCCGTCCTCGCCCAGCAGCAGCTGGTGCAGCCGGCGCAGGAAGTCGCCGGACTCGGCGCCCTGGATGATCCGGTGGTCGTAGGTCGAGGTCAGCGTGATGATCTTGGAGATGCCGAGCTCGGTGAGCGCGTCGGGGCTCATCCCCTGGAACTCGGCCGGGTACTCCATCGCCCCGACGCCGATGATCGCGCCCTGCCCGGCGGTCAGCCGGGGCACGGAGTGGTTGGTGCCGATGGTGCCGGGGTTGGTCAGGCTGATCGTGGTGCCCGAGAAGTCCTCGAGGGTCAGCTTGTTCTGCCGGGCGCGCCGGATGACGTCCTCGTAGGCCGCCCAGAACTGGGCGAAGTCCATCGTCTCGGCGGCCTTGATCGAGGCCACCACGAGCGACCGGGAGCCGTCGGGCTTGGGCAGGTCGATGGCCAGGCCGAAGTTGACGTGCTCGGGCTGGACCAGCACCGGCTTGCCGTCGACCTCGGCGAAGGCGCTGTTCATGTTGGGGAAGTCGTCCAGCGCGCGGACCAGCGCGTAGCCGATCAGGTGGGTGAACGACACCTTCCCGCCGCGGGCGCGGGTGAGGTGGTTGTTGATGATGATGCGGTTGTCGGCCAGGAGCTTGGCCGGCACCGCACGCACGCTGGTGGCCGTCGGGACGGTCAGCGAGGCGTTCATGTTCTTGACGACGCTGGCGGCGGCGCCGCGCAACGGCGACTGCTTCGGGCCCTCGCCGGCCGCGGCCGGCTGCGGCCTGGCCGCCTTCGGCGCGGGGGCCGCCGGGCGCTGCTGGTCGGTGCGGTCGGCGGCCCGGTGGACGACCGTGGCCTCCGTCTTCGCCTCGATGCCGACGGCGGCGGGCTTCGCGGCGGCGGGCTTGCCACCTGCGGGCTCGCCATCGGCAGGCCGACCACCTGCCGGCCGGGCGTCCGCCGGCCGTGCGGCGGGCTCCGGGGCGGGCTTCGACGCGGCGGCGCCGTCGCCGGCCGCGGCGGGCTGCGACGGCGCGGTCTTCCGGGCCGGGGCCGCCTGCGCCGCGGGGGCGGGCTCGCGGTCCGAGCTGCCGGACACGGGGCTGCCCGGCCGGTAGTCGGCGAAGAAGTCGTGCCAGGCCTGGTCCACGGTGGACGGGTCGGCGAGGTACTGCTGGTACATCTCCTCGACCAGCCACTCGTTGGTGCCGAAACCGGCCACCGCGGAGGAGGGGGAGGAGGGGGTGGACGGCCGGGAGGGGCTGGAGCTTGACACGGGGTCGAGTGCCTTCTTCGCATCGGTTGGACGTGTCTGGACCGGTGTCCGACTCTACGCCCGCCGGTTGCCGCGGACCGGCGGGCGTCGGGACGTCCCGGCCGCACGGGGCCGGCGGGGCGCCTGGGACGGCAGGGCACGCGCCGGTCGGACCGGGGGCCTCAGACCACGTCGCGCCGGCTGGCCAGGACGGTGCCCACGAACGCGGCCACCAGCCCGTAGGCCACCAGCAGGGCGGCTCCCTGCCACGCCGCCAGCAGGTCCGGCGCGTCGAAGTCGGAGGTGATGGCCTGCACCGCCCCGCCGGGCAGCCACTTGTACGCGCCCTGCAGCGCGCCGATCGAGGCGACGATCGGCTCGATGACGTTGAGGTAGACCAGGGAGCCGACGATCGCCCCGACCTGGTTGCGCACGAGCGCGCCGACGCCCACGCCGATGACCGTGAACACCACGAGGACCAGCCCCGACGCCGCCAGGGTCCGCAGGTTGTCGCCGGCCAGCGACGGGGCGGCGCCCCGGGCGCCGGCGTAGAGGAGGACGACGACCACCGTCACCGCCAGGACCGCGAGCGCCATGGGCACGGCCACCACGGCGTAGGCGAGCACCTTGGCCGCGATCACCCGGCCGCGGCGCGGTGTCGTGAGGAAGGTGGGCGTCGCCGTCCGGTGCCGGTACTCCTGGGTCATCCCGATTATCCCGAGGATCAGCAGGAGGACGCTGGCGTTGGCCGCCACGGAGAAGACCAGTTCCTCGTACTGGGCGGTGCCCACCGCGGGCAGCCCCGGACCACCGGCGCCGTCCTGGCCGGCGAGGGCGGTGAACAGCGCGGCGAACCCCCCGGCGAGGACGCACGCGCCGAGCAGCATGCCCAGCCACGTGCGGGTGGTGAACAGCTTGGTCCACTCGGACCGCACCAGCGCGCTCATCGGAGGTCTCCCTGCGTCCCGGCCGGAGCGGCGGCGTACTGCTCGGTGCCGCTGGTGAGCTGGAAGTAGATCTGCTCCAGGCCGCTGGACCGCGAGGCGAGCTCGTGCAGCTCCACCCCGGCGGCGAACGCCGTCGCGCCGATCTGGTCGGTCGTCGCGCCCGAGACGGTCAGCCGGGTGCCGTCCTCCACGGCGACGGACCGGCCCGGGCCCTCCAGCAGCGCGGCCAGGCGCGCCGCCTCGGGACTCCGGACGACGACGCTGCCCGCGCCCTCTGCCCCCGCCCGCAGCTCGGCCATCGAGCCCTCGCGGACCAGCCGGCCCCCGCCGACGATGACCACCCGGTCGACGGTCTGCTCGACCTCGGCCAGCAGGTGGCTGGAGACCAGGACCGTGCGGCCCTCCGCGTGGGCGAGGTGGCGCAGGAAGCCGCGCAGCCACTGGATGCCCTCGGGATCCAGGCCGTTGGCCGGCTCGTCGAGCACCAGCACCGCCGGATCGCCGAGCAGCGCCGTCGCCAGGGCCAGCCGCTGCCGCATGCCCAGGGAGTAGCCCCCGGCGCGACGACCACCGGCGTCGGCGAGCCCCACCTGGCGCAGCACCTCGTCGGCGCGGCCGACCGGGTAGCCCGCGGCGCGGCAGTAGACCCGCAGGTGGTTGCGGCCCGAGCGGGCGGGGTGGAACGCCGTCTCCAGGACCGCACCCACGGTGCGGGTGGGCTCGGGGAGGTCGCGGTAGGGGCGGCCGTTGAAGGTCGCGCCGCCGCTGTCGGCCACGAGCAGGCCGAGGGCCATGCGCAGCGTCGTCGTCTTGCCCGCCCCGTTGGGCCCGAGGAAGCCGGTCACCGACCCGGGCTCCACGGTGAAGCTCAGGTCGTCGACGGCGCGGACCGCGCCGAAGGTCTTGGTCAGGCCGCTGACCTCGACCCGGACGGGGTCGCGGGGAGCGGGGCCGGGAGCCGTGCTGCCGGTGGCGATGACGCCCTCCTGGGGACTCGGGACGTTGTCGTGACCATCCAACCGCACGGGAGCGACCTTGTTGCTACCAGTTTGCAAACAGCCGGCCGTGTCCTCCCGCCGGCGGTCTCGTTGCACCGGGCGCGCGGGGGACGCCGGTCACCTACAGTCCGGCGACGGGTCGAGAGAGCGGAGCGGGCAGACGTGAGCGGGTATCGCACGGTCGTCGTCGGCACGGACGGCTCGGAGTCCTCGTTGCGGGCCGTGGCCCGGGCCGGGGCCCTGGCCGGCGCCTGCGGGGCCCAGCTGGTCATCGCCTGCGCGTACCTGCCCGACGAGGCCGACGACCGCGAGCTCTCCCGCGCCCGGGACGTGCTCGGCGACGAGGCCTACCAGGTGGTCGGGTCCTCACCGGCCGACGAGACGGTCCGCACGGCCGCCGAGCGGGCGGCGTCGGCCGGCGCCGGCCGGGTGCGGTCGGTCGCCGTGGCCGGGTCGCCCGTCGAGGTGCTCATGGAGGTCGTCCGGCGGGAGGAGGGTGACCTGCTGGTCGTGGGCAACCGCGGGCTCAACAGCGTCAAGGGCCGGCTGCTCGGCTCGGTGCCGGCCGATGCCACGCGCCGGTCGGCCTGCGACGTGCTCGTCGTCCACACCACCGGCTGAGCCGCGGGCGGTCGCCGATGGACGAGCCGGACGCCGACGCCGGCAGAGGGGCGCGCGACGCGATCGAGCGGCTGCTGCTCGGTGGGCCGCGCCGGTGGACGCGGCGCCAGGTGGCGGAGATGGCCGGGATGCCCCCCGCCCGGACGCAGCGGCTGTGGCGCGCGCTGGGCTTCCCCGACGTCGCCGACGACGCCGCCGTCTTCACCGACGCCGACGTGCACGCGCTGGGCCTGCTCTCGTCGCTGATCGACGCCGGTTTCGTCGACGAGAACACCGAGGCCTCGATCGCCCGGGCGCTGGCGCAGGCCCTCTCCCGCCTGGCGGACTGGCAGGCGGACCTGCTGGCCGAGGTGCTCACCCGCGACGCCGAGGGCCCCGAGCGGGTGGACCCCGAGCAGGCGGTCGAGCGCACCCAGCGGGTGCTGCCGGTGCTGCGGGCGGTGCAGGACTACGTCTGGCGGCGCCACCTCGCCGCCAACGCCGACCGCCTGCTGGCCGGTCCCGGGGGCGGCGGGGACCGCCGGGAGCTCGCCGTCGGCTTCGCCGACCTCGTCGGCTACACGTCCCGCAGCCGCGGCATGGGCGGTCGCGAGCTCGGCGCGCTGATCGAGGACTTCGAGTCGACCGCGGCGGAGGTGGTCGCCCGCCGGGCCGGCCGGGTGGTCAAGACCGTGGGGGACGGCGTCCTGTTCACCGCGGCGACGGCGGCCGCGGCGGCCGACATCGCGCTGGACCTGCCCGAGGCCTGGCAGGCCGAGGACCGGCCCCCGCTGCGGGTCGGGGCGGCCTACGGGACCGTCCTCACCCACCTCGGCGACGTGTACTCGCCGGTGGTCAACCTGGCCAGCCGGCTGACCTCGATCGCCCGGCACGGAACCGTGCTGGTCGACCGGGAGCTCGCCCGCCGCCTCCGCGGGCTGCCGGACTTCCGGGTGCGGCCGCTGCGCCGGGTGTCGGTGCGCGGTTACGAACACCTGCAGCCGTGGCTGCTGCGCCGCCGTCCGCCGGGCGGGGACGACCCGGCCTTCGAGGCGATGCTCGACGAGATCGCCGACGACGTCCTCGACCAGGAGGGGGACGACGACCCCCCGGCGGACGAGCGCGAGAGCGGGTGAGCCGCCCTGGCAGGGTGGTGTCCCGTGAGCGCCACCCTCGTCGCCCGGGAACTGGCCGCCGGCCACGGTGCCCGCGTCCTGTTCTCCGGGCTGGACCTCGTCGTGGCCCCGGGCGACGTCGTGGGGCTGGTCGGCGTCAACGGGGCGGGCAAGTCCACCCTGCTGCGGATCCTCGCCGGTGAGCTGCCCGCGGAGTCCGGCAGCATCGCGCTGAACCCGCCGCACGCGACCGTGGGCCACCTGCCGCAGGAGAGCGAGCGGCGGCCGGGGGAGACCGTGGCCGGGCTGCTGGCCCGGCGGACCGGGGTCGCCGCGGCCCGGGCGGCGATGGACGCGGCGGCCGAGCGGCTGTCCGCCGGCGAGCCCGGGGCCGACGACGACTACGCCGAGACGCTGGAGCGCTGGCTGGCCCTCGGTGGGGCGGACCTGGACGAGCGGGCGGAGCAGGTGGTCGCCGAGGTCGCGCCCGGCGTCGTGCCGGACGCGCCGACCGCGGGGCTGTCCGGCGGGCAGGCGGCGCGGGTCGGCCTGGCCGCGCTGCTGCTGTCCCGCTACGACGTCCTGCTGCTCGACGAGCCGACCAACGACCTGGACCTGGCCGGGCTGGACCAGCTCGAGCGCTTCGTCTCCTCCGCGCGCAGCGGCGTGGTCGTGGTCAGCCACGACCGCGAGTTCCTCGCCCGCACGGTCACCCGCGTCGTGGAGCTCGACCTGGCCCAGCAGCTGGTCCGGGTGCACGACGGCGGCTACGACAGCTACCTGGTGGAGCGCGAGGTGGCCCGCCGGCACGCCCGCGAGGAGTACGAGGAGTACGCCGACACCCGCTCCGAGCTCGAGGCGCGGGCCCGGATGCAGCGCAACTGGCTGGCCAAGGGCGTCCGGGACTCGATCAAGAAGAAGAAGGACCCCGACAAGCACGTCACCGCGCACGCCCGCTCGACGGCGGAGAAGCAGGGCGCCAAGGCCAAGCAGACCGAGCGGCGGATCGAGCGGCTCGAGGTCGTCGAGGAGCCCCGCAAGGAGTGGGAGCTGCGGATGGAGATCGCCGCGGCGCCGCGCGCCGGGGCGGTCGTGGCGACGCTGCGCGGTGCCGTCGTCCGGCGGGGGGACTTCACCCTCGGCCCGGTGGACCTGCAGGTCGACTGGGGCGACCGGGTGGCCATCACCGGCCCCAACGGCTCCGGGAAGACGACGCTGCTGGCCGCGCTGCTGGACCGGGTCGCGCTCGACGAGGGCAGCGGGTCGCTGGGGCCGGCGGTGCGGATCGGCGAGATCGACCAGGCGCGCGGCCGGTTCGTGGGCCCCGAACCCCTGCTGGACGTGTTCTCGGCCGAGATCCCCGACCGGCCGACCGCCGAGGTGCGCACGCTGCTGGCCAAGTTCGGGCTGGCCGCCGATCACGTGCTGCGCCCGGTGCAGACCCTCTCGCCCGGGGAGCGGACCCGCGCGGGGCTCGCGCTCCTGCAGGCGCGCGGGGTCAACGTCCTGGTGCTCGACGAGCCGACCAACCACCTCGACCTCCCGGCCATCGAGCAGCTGGAGGAGGCGCTGGCCGGCTACCGGGGAACGCTGCTGCTGGTCACGCACGACCGCCGGATGCTGGCGGCGGTCGAGACGACGCGGCGCCTCGACGTCCGCGAGGGGCGGGTCAGCGCCGGCTGAGCCCGTCCGGCACGGCGGCCAGCGCGCGGCGGGCGCCGTCGGCCAGCGCCGCCGGGTCGCCGGTCGCGCCGGCGACCTCGGGCAGCAGGTGCAGCTCCACGACGGTGACGCCGGCGCCGGGCCGGCTCCGGACGGCGACCGGGCACACGGCCGCACCGGCCGCCGCGGCCGCGGCGAAGCCGGCGGGGGAGTGCCGGCCCGCCGGGCCGGGCCGCACCGTCACCGTGGTGCCGGCGGCCAGGGCGGCCGCGATCGCCCCGGTGGTCTCCGGCACGGTGGGCAGGCGCAGCGCCCGGGCGTGGCGTCCGCGGCGGGCGCCGTCGACGGCGACCGTCCCCGGCACCGCCGTCACCAGGGCGAGGTGGGCGAGGTCGGATCCGGAGTCGGCGACCACCAGGACGCCGGGGGCGCCCGGGCGGACCCGCGGCCAGGCGACGAGCGGGGCGTGCACCCGCACCCGGACGCCGAGCGCGGTCAGCAGGCGGGCGGCGCCGCAGACCGCGGCACGGCGGGAGGTGCCCGGGCGCAGGCCGGCGCCGGCGAGCACCGCGGCGGTGCGGAGCCGGCGGAGCGGGCGGACGTCGGGGTGCGGGGCGGCGGGCGCGATCAGCGTCGGGCTCACACCAGCAGCGTCGGCGCCGCAGGTGTCGGGGCGGTGACGGTGCGGGGACGGTCGCGCTGCGATCGCACGACGGCTGGTGCCGGGCCCGCCCGGCGGGCACGGCGGCGGCCGGGGGCCCGGCCGGTTACGGTCGTCCTCCGATCCTTCGACGACAGGAGGCAGGCGTGGCGGACGAGGGCCCGGCCGGCAACGCGGCCGAGAACGTGCTCGACATGTTCCGGCTCGACGGCAAGGTGGCGATCGTGACCGGGGCGTCGTCCGGCCTCGGCGTCGTCTTCGCGCGGGCGCTGGCGCAGGCCGGTGCCGACGTCGCGCTCGCCGCCCGGCGCGAGGACCGGCTGACGGCCACCCGCGAGGCGGTCGAGGCGGCCGGCCGGCGGGCGATCACGGTGCGCACCGACGTCGCCCGCCCCGAGGACTGCCAGGCGCTGGTCGACGCGACGATGGCCGAGTTCGGCCGGGTCGACGTCCTGGTCAACAACGCGGGCATCGGCACCGCGGTGCCGGCCACCCGGGAGACCCCCGAGCAGTTCCGCTCGGTCATCGACGTCAACCTCAACGGCTGCTACTGGATGGCGCAGGCCTGCGGGCGGGTCATGCAGCCGGGGAGCTCCGTCGTCAACATCTCCAGCATCCTGGGGCTGACCACCGCGGGGCTGCCGCAGGCCGCCTACGCCGCCAGCAAGGCGGGCCTGATCGGGCTGACCCGGGACCTCGCGCAGCAGTGGACCGGCCGCAAGGGCATCCGCGTCAACGCGCTGGCCCCCGGGTTCTTCGACTCGGAGATGACCGAGCAGTACCCGGAGGGCTACATCGACCAGCAGCTGGGCCGGGTGCTGGTCGGCCGGCCCGGCGACCCCATGGAGCTGGCCGCCGCGCTGGTCTTCCTGGTGAGCGCGGCCGGCGGCTACGTGACCGGCACGACCATCCCGGTCGAGGGCGGCCTGCTGACCAGTTGAGGGCGCCGGCGGCGGCCCCCTACGGTGCCGCCGTGCCCGAGACCCTGGACGAGCGGTTCACCGGCGACGACCTGGACCGCGAGGTCTGGTTCCCGTACTACCTGCCGCACTGGAGCTCGCGGGCGGCGTCGGCGGCCACGTACGAGGTGCGGGACGGCGGGCTGCGCCTCACGATCCCGGCCGACCAGCCGCTGTGGTGCCCGGACCTGCACCCCGAACCGCTGCGGGTCTCCTGCCTGCAGGCGGCCTGCCTGGCCGGTCCGGTCGGCAGCACCCGCGGCCAGCAGCCGTTCACCGAGGGCCTGGTCGTCCGCGAGGAGCAGCCCGACTTCCGCGGCCTCACGCCCACCTACGGCCACCTCGAGGTCACGATGCGCGCCACGGTCACGGCCCGGTCGATGGTCGCCTTCTGGCTGTCGGGCATCGAGGACGTGCCGGAGCACTCCGGGGAGATCTGCGTGGCCGAGGTGTTCGGCGAGACCGTCGCCGACGGGACGGCGGCGGTCGGCACGGGCCTGCACCGGTTCCGCGACCCGGCCCTCACCGAGGAGTTCTCCGCGGAGCGGATGACCCTCGACGTCGCCCGGGACCACACTTACGCCGTCGACTGGGCACCGGGCTCCCTCGTCTTCGCCGTCGACGGCGCGGTGGTCCGCCGGATCGCCCAGGCGCCCGACTACCCGGTCCAGCTCATGCTGGGCGTGTTCGACTTCCCGGCGAAGGCACCCGCCGGGCAGACGGGGGTGCCGGTTCCCGAGCTGGTCGTGTCCTCGGTCGTCGTCCGCCCGCTGCCCGGCTGAGCCTCGTCAGCGGGCGGCCTCGCCACGCTCCACGAGCCCGGCGATCCGGTCCGCCAGGTCGCCCCACAGCTCCCTCGGCAGGTCGTGGCCCATGCCCTCGACCACCCACAGCTCCGCGCCGGGGACCGCGGCGGCGGTGGCCCGGCCGCCGCTGACGTCGACCAGGGTGTCCTGCGCGCCGTGGACGACCAGCGTCGGCACCGCGATCCCGCCCAGGTGCGGCGTGCGGTCGTCGGTGGTGAGGATCGCGGCCAGCTGGCGGGCGACGCCGGCCGGGTCGTGGGCCCGGTCGAACGACAGGCCGGCCCGCTCGCGCAGCGACCCCTCGTCGAACTCGAAGCCCGGGGAGCCGATGACCCGGTAGGTGTCGACCGCCCGCTGCAGCGCCTCCTCGCGGGTGCGCGCCGCCGGGGCCAGGAGCACGCCGAGCGCGACCTCGGCCGGGCTGCCGACGCTGCGGTCGCCGGTGGTCGACATGATCGAGGTGAGGCTGCGCACGCGCGTCGGGTGCCGGACGGCCAGCGACTGGGCGACCATCCCGCCCATCGAGGCGCCCACGACGTGCGCGCTGCCCCAGCCGAGGGCGTCGAGCAGGCCGGCGGTGTCGTCGGCCATGTCGGCGAGCGAGTACGGCGCCGTCCCGGTACCCGCGAGCAGCGACACGACGTCGGGTGCACCGGCGTCGTCGAGGTGCGTCGAGAGCCCGATGTCGCGGTTGTCGAACCGGACGACGTGCATCCCGCGGGCCGCCAGCTCCGCGCAGAACCCGTCGGGCCAGCCGATCATCTGCGTGGCCAGCCCCATGACCAGCAGCAGCGGGGTGTCCCCGCGCGACCCGAACTCCTCGTAGGCGATCTCGACGTCCCCGACGCCGGTGCGCCGCACCCCGTTGTGCTCCATGACGCCGACGCTAGCCCGCCGGGTGTAGCAGGACGCGGGCGCCGGTGTGGCGGCGTCGCGGGCGGGCACCCCGGGAGCGTGACCGCCGTGCCGCGACCGCTCGCCCGCCGCCGCTCGCTGCTGACCGGGGCGATGCTGGGCGTCGGTGCCATGGCGGCGGCGGACGTCGTCGTCTTCCACCTGGTGCTGGGCTGGCACCACTTCTACGACCGCTCCACCACCGCCGTCGGGCTGCTGTCGGACGGCCTGCTGCAGACGGTCTACCTGGCGCTCCTGGTCGCCGGCGCGTTCCGGCTGGCCGACGCGCGGCGGGCCGGCGCGCTGGCCCGCCGGTCCGCCCTGGCCGGGTTCGTCACCGGTCTGGGCGGGTTCCAGCTCTTCGACGGCGTGGTCGACCACAAGGTGTTCCGGCTGCACCAGGTCCGCTACGGCGTCGACCTGTTCCCCTACGACCTGGCCTGGATCGGCGGCGCGGTGCTGCTGCTCGTCGCCGGAACGGCCCTGGTGCTCGCCTCCCGCGGCGAGGGCCGCGACCCGGCGTGACCGGCGCGCTGGCCGCCGGCTGGCTGTTCGCCGGAGGCGCGGCGCTGCTCCCCGCTGCGTTCTACCTCGCCGGTGTGCGCGTGCGCCGCGACGGCGGCCGGACGTGGCCACCCGGGCGGACGGCGGCCTGGCTGCTGGGGTGCCTGCTGGTGGGCGCGGCGCTCGCGCCGCCGCTGGAGGAGGCCGCCGCCGGTGCGCCCGGCCACATGGTGCAGCACCTGGTCCTGGGCGCGGCCGCGCCGCTCGCGCTCGTGCTCGGTGCTCCGCTGACGGTCCTGCTGGGGGCGCTGTCCCCGCCCGCGCGCCGGCCGCTCGCCGCCGTCCTGCACGCACCGGCGCTGCGGGTCCTCGTGCATCCGGCCACCGGTGCCGTCCTGACCTCCGGCGGCCTCTGGCTGCTGTACGCGACCCCGCTCCACGTGCTGAGCACCCGCTCCGGGGCGGTGCACGTCCTCGTGCACGGGCACCTGCTGGCCGCCGGGTGCCTGTTCGCCTGGGCCGTGGCCGGTCCCGACCCCGCGCCGCGGCGGCCGGGCACCGGCGTGCGCGTGGCCGCCGTCGTCGCGGCCGGCGGGTCGCACGCGGTGCTGGCCCGGCTGCTTTACGCGCGGGCCGGGGAACTGCCTCCCGGCGCCGGGCCGGCCGCACCGGAGGTCGAGGTGGCCGCCCAGGTCATGTACCACGGCGGCCACCTCGCCGACCTCGCGCTGCTGGTCGCCCTGTTCGCCGCCCGGTACCGCCGCGGAGCCGGGGGCCGGCGTCGGCGTCACCCGGTGGAACGGATCCCCGCCGGAGGTCGGGACCCGCGCGCGGCCCGGGCGGCCCCGGACACCGCGAGGGTGGTCCCCGCCAGACCCGGGTCGGCCACCGCCCCGGCGAGGACGCCGCCCAGCGCCGCACGCGAGACCCGCCAGCCCTGCACGTCCCCGGCCGGGGAGCACGCGGCCTCCTCCGTCCCGTCGGTCAGGTAGACCGGCTGGACGACCGTCCAGTCCAGCCCGGCGGCCCGCACCAGCTCCTCCTGCCGCTCGTGGTCGTCGATCTGCGGGCGCAGCAGCGCCGCGAACACCAGCCGGCTGGACAACGGCAGCCGGTCCCGGCTCGGGCCCACGCCGTAGGAGGACTGCACCACCAGCCGGCGCACGCCCTGCTCCCGCATCGCCCGCAGCACCTCGGCGGTGCCGCGCGAGCGCACGTCGCCCGGGGTGCCCGAGCTGCCGCGCAGCCGCACCCGCAGCGCGCTCTCGCTGATCCCGAGCGTCACGACGACGGCGTCCTGCCCCCGGACCGCGCGGTCGACGTCGGCCGGCGCCGTGGCGTCCCCGTCCACCGCCCGCACATCGGGGACCGACGAGGCGCGCCGCGCGAAGGCGGTCACCTCGTGCCCGCCGTCGGCCAGCGCCCGCACCGCCGCCCGCCCCGAGCGGCCCGTCGCCCCCACCACCAGCACCCGCATGACCGTCTCCTCCGACTCGTCGCCGGCCCGGTGCCGGCGTCGTCCAGCGTCGGGGCGGCCGGACGGCCGCGGCAGCCCCGGCCGTCCCGGAGACATGACCGTTCGTCCGCGCGGGCTGGACGGACGGTCCGGCGGCGGCCAGGCTCCTGCCATGGCAGCCGAGGCCGCCGTCCCCTGGACGCCGGTGGATCCCGTCGGCGGGGTGTTCGCCGACCTGCGGGTGCGCGGCACCTTCTCCTGCCGCGCGGAGGGCACCGCGCCGTGGGGGGTGGAGATGCCGGCGTTCGACGGCTGCCTGGCCTTCCACGTGGTGACCGAGGGCAGCTGCCTGCTCGAGGTGGCCGGCGCCGCGCACGCGCTGAGCGCCGGCGATCTCGCCCTGGTGCCGCACGGCCGCGGGCACCTGCTCCGCAGCGGGCCGGGAGCGCCGATCGCCGGGCGGGCCGATCGGCTCCCGCAGGACTTCCTGGGCGAGCACTACTCCGTGCTGCGGATCGGCGGGGGCGGCGTCCGGACGGGCATGGTGTGCGGGGTGATGGAGGCCGAGCGCCCGGGCGCGCAGCCCCTGCTGGACCTGCTTCCGCCGGTGCTCGTCGTCCCGGCCCGCGACGCGGCACCCCACGGGTGGTCGCCGGTGCTGCTCGGGCTGTTGACGGAGGAGGTGCGGCACGACCGGCCCGGCTCCGAGGCCGTGGTGACCCGGCTGGCCGACGTGATCGTGATCCAGGTCGTCCGGGCGTGGCTGGAGGCGGGGGAGACCGGCCCCGGCTGGCTGCTGGCGCTGCGCGACCCGCAGGTGGGCGCGGTCGTCGCCCGGGTCCTGCAGGACCCGGGGGCGGACTGGACGCTGACCCGGCTGGCCCGCGAGGCCCGGATGTCGCGGTCGGCCTTCGCGGCGCGGTTCGCCGCGCTGGCCGGCGAACCGGCGATGCAGTACGTCACCCGCCGCCGGATGCACGTCGCCGGCCGGGCACTGGCCCGCGGTGCGCGGGTCGGGGAGGTCGCCCGGCAGCTCGGGTACGGGTCGGAGGCGGCCTTCGCCCGGGCCTTCAAGCGGGTGACCGGGGAGCCCCCGGGTGCCGCGCGGCGCGGGGTGTGAGGCCGCGGGGTGTGGAGCGCCGTCCGGCCGGTCCTGCGATGTGTGCCCCCGGCAGGATTCGAACCTGCGCCCCCGCCTCCGGAGGGCGGTGCTCTATCCCCTGAGCTACGGGGGCTCGGGGTCAGGGAGGAAGTTACCAGCCCCGCCCGGCCGGGCCGACGGCGGTGCCGGCCGCTGGTCCCTCCCCGCTCAGGGCGGCGGCAGCGGCGTTCCGCCGCGGGCGGTGAGCATCGACGTCATGGTCGTCGTCTCGGCCGCCTGGGCGTCGGCGATGGACCCCGCCAGGACCCGGACCGCGCTCCGGTCGGCGTGCTCGGCGGCGTACCGGGCCATCTCCGCGCCCCCCTGGTGGTGCCGGATCATCATCCGGAGGAACTCCACGTCGAACTCCGTGCCGGTCAGGCCGCGCAGCTGCGCCAGCTCCTCCCGGCTCGCCATGCCGGGCATCAGGGCCCCCCCGGCCCCGTCCGTGCCGCCCGTGTGGTGGCCGGCCATGTCGTCGCCGGCCATCCAGGTCATGTGCTCGGGCCCGGTGAGCGGCAGGCCCCACAGCGCCAGCCACCCCTGCATGCGGCCGGCCTGGTTGGTCTGCCCGGCCGAGATGTCGAAGGCGAGCTGGCGCACCTCGGGATCGGTGCTGCGCTCGAGCGCGAGGTTGGCCATCTGCACGGCCTGCAGGTGGTGCACCGTCATGTCGCGGGAGAACCCCGCGTCGACCGAGTCGGCCGCCGGCGCGGCCGGCGCCGCGTCGGCACCGATGCCGAGGGCCACGGCCAGCCCGCCCCCGAGGGCGACGAGCCCGGCCGCGATGACCGCCAGCAGCGCGACCCGCAGCGGCTGACGGGCCGGGGGTGCGGGCGTCGCGGCGGCCGGGCGGTCCAGCACGGCCGTCACGGCGCCGTCTCGCCGGTCGGGGACGACGGCGGGTCGGTGACCATGCTCTCCGTCCCCCTGCTCGGGTCGCCGGCGACCAGCGGGGAGGTCAGGAACTGCGGGTTCTCGCAGCTGGCGCCGGGCTCGGGGGTGTTGGCGTCGTTCTGCGTGAGGGCGTCGGCGAACTGCGCCAGCCGCGGGTCGTCGGCGGAGTCGACCGCCAGCTGGTGGTTCCAGGCCTGGATGCTGATCGGCGAGTCCTGCCCGGCGTAGGGCGACATCATCCGGTAGGGCGTGCCCTCGACGAGCCCGCCCAGCGTGGCGATGTCGTCGTCGGAGACCGCCTCGGGGTCGTAGGTGACCCACACCGCGCCGTGCTCGAGGCTGTGCACGGCGTTCTCGTGCCGGATGTCGGCGTCGTAGACCGTCCCGGTGCAGTCGGCCCACTCCCCGTCGTGCGGCCCTCCGACCGGCGGGGACTCCGAGTAGTCGACGCTGGTGGTGACGTGCTCCTGGCCGGCCGCGTAGTCGTACTGCTGGACGCCGTCGATGGAGCCCGCCGGGTCGTCGGCGACGGCCTCGGACTCCCGCGCCTGGAGCACGGCGTACGTCAGCACCGCGGCGGCGAAGACGACGACGGCGATCGCGGCGGCGATCAGGCCCCAGGGGCGCTGGGGGGTCACCACGTTGGCCGCCGGGCGGGTGCGGCCGCCCTTGCCGGCGGCGCCCCTGCCGCCGTTGCCCCTGCCGCCGTTGCCGCTGCCCCGGGCGCCGTTCCCGCGCGCCCCGGAGGGCCGCGAGCCACTGCCGCTCCTGCCCGGCGTGCCGCTGCCCGCCCGGCCCGACGAGCCGCGGCCGGACGACGCCGCGTCGCCCCGGCCGGACGCTCCCGGCCCACTCCGGGCGTCGGCGGGCTTGTCGTCCTTGGGCACAGCGTCTCCTCGTGCTCGTCCTCGTGGGGCCCGCCAGGAGCGAGCCGGGGGGCGCTGGGCGGCGGCTCCCGACCGGCCAGTCTAGGTCCCGAACCTGGGCGCTCCCTGGACGTCGGACGGGGAGCGGCGGGGCGGCGGGACCTGCCCCGTACGATCGCGCGGTGACACCCGAGCAGTTGCGCGACCTCGTCCGGACCGCGGTCGGGGCGGCAGTCGAGCGCGGCACGCTCGCCGTCCCCGTCCCCGACGACCCGGTGGTCGAGCGGCCCAGGAACCCCGAGCACGGCGACTACGCGACCAACGTCGCCCTGCGGTTGGCCAAGCCCGCCGGCCGCCCGCCGCGCGAGGTCGCCGAGGTCCTGGCCGGCGAGCTGAGCGCGCTGCCGGGCATCGACCGGGTCGACGTCGCCGGCCCCGGCTTCCTCAACATCACCCTCGCCCAGGGCGCGCTCGGCCGGATCGCCGTCGACGCGGTCACCGCCGGCGAGCGGTACGGCCGCACCGACGCGCTGGCCGGGCTCCGGCTGGACCTGGAGTTCGTCTCGGCCAACCCGACCGGCCCGGTGCACATCGGCGGCAGCCGGTGGGCGGCGGTCGGCGACGCCATCGGCCGGCTGCTCGAGGCCGGCGGCGCCGAGGTGACCCGCGAGTACTACATCAACGACGCCGGCGCGCAGATCGACCGCTTCGCCCGCAGCCTCCAGGCCGCGGCCACGGGCCGGCCGGTGCCCGAGGACGGCTACGGCGGCACCTACATCGCCGACATCGCCGCGCAGGTGGTCGCCGTCGAGCCCGACGTGACGGGCCGGGACGAGGCCGCGCAGGTGCAGGTGTTCCGCGACCGGGGCGTCGCGCTGATGGTCGACGAGATCCGCCGCTCGATGGAGGACTTCGGCGTCGGGTTCGACGTCTGGTTCAGCGAGAAGTCCCTGTACGACTCCGGCGCGGTGGACAAGGCGATCGGCCGGCTGCGCGACCAGGGGCACGTCTACGAGGACGACGGCGCGGTGTGGCTGCGGACGACGACCTTCGGCGACGACAAGGACAGGGTGCTGGTCAAGGCCGACGGCGAGACGACCTACTTCGCCTCCGACTGCGCCTACTACCTGGACAAGCGGGCCCGGGGCTTCGACCGGGTCGTGATCATGCTGGGCGCCGACCACTCCGGCTACGTCGGCCGGTACAAGGCGCTGGTCGCCGCCACCGGCGACGACCCGGCCGAGCACCTCGAGATCCTCATCGGCCAGCTGGTCAACCTGCTCCGCGGCGGCGAGCCGGTGCGGATGAGCAAGCGCGCCGGCACGATCGTGCTGCTGTCGGACCTGGTCGAGGCGATCGGCATCGACGCCGCCCGCTACGCCCTGGCGCGGGCCTCGGTGGACCAGATGATCGACATCGACGTCGACCTGTGGAGCCGGCAGACCAACGACAACCCGGTCTTCTACGTGCAGTACGCGCACGCCCGGATCTCCTCGGTGCTGCGCAACGCCGCGGACCTGGGCCTGGGCGAGAGCCTCCACCCGCCCACCCCCGCCGACGTCGACGCCGGGCTGCTGACCCACGAGCGGGAGAACGACCTGCTCCGCGCGCTGGCGGAGTTCCCGCGGATCGTCACCTCCGCCGCCGAGCTGCGCGCCCCGCACCGGGTGGCCCGCTACCTCGAGGAGCTGGCCGGCACCTACCACCGCTTCTACGACTCGTGCCGGGTGCTGCCGCGCGGTGACGAGGAGGCCACCGGGCTGACCACCGCCCGGCTGTGGCTGTGCGCCGCGACCGCGGTGGTGCTGCGCAACGGCCTGGGACTGCTCGGCGTCTCCGCTCCGGAGCGGATGTGAGGGCGCACCCCGCGGGGCCGCTGCACGGGGCCTTCGAGACCCCGGCCGCCATCGGCGTCCCCCCGGCCGACCTGGGCGCCCTCGACCCGCACGTCTGGCCGCGCTCGGCGGCCCGGGTCGACGGCGTGTTGCACCTGGCCGGACGCGCGGTCACCGAGCTCGCGCGGGTGCACGGCACCCCGCTGTTCGTCCTGGACGAGGCCGACTTCCGCGGGCGCGCGGAGGAGTTCGCCACCGCGTTCGCCGACGCCGACGTCCACTACGCCTCCAAGGCCTTCCTCTGCGGCCAGGTCGCCCGCTGGATCGCCGACGACGGCCTGCACCTGGACGCGTGCAGCGGCAACGAGCTCGCCCTCGCGCTGGCCGCCGGCTTCCCCGCCGAGCGGATCGCCCTGCACGGCAACAACAAGTCGCTGGTCGAGCTGCGGCTGGCCGTCGACGCCGGCATCGGGCACGTCGTCGTCGACTCGTTCGACGAGATCGAGCGGCTGGTGCCGCTGGCCGCCGCCCGGGTCGCCGCCGGCGGCGCCCCGGTGCCGGTGCTGATCCGCACGACGGTCGGCATCGAGGCGCACACCCACGAGTTCATCGCCACCGCGCACGAGGACCAGAAGTTCGGCTTCTCCCTCGCCACCGGCGACGCGCTCACCGCCGCCGTCCGGGTGATCCGGGAGTCCGCGCTGCACCTGGCCGGGCTGCACAGCCACATCGGCTCGCAGATCTTCGACACCGCCGGCTTCGAGGCCGCCGCGCACCGCGTGGTCGGGCTGCTCGGCCAGATCTCCCAGGCGACCGGGCAGGTGCTGGGGGAGCTGAACCTCGGCGGCGGCTTCGGCATCGCCTACCTGCCCGACGACGACCCGGTCGCCCCCGCCGACGTCGCCCGCCGGCTGCGCACCGTGGTCGCGGCCGAGTGCGCGGCGCTCGACCTGCCGGTGCCGCGGCTGGCGGTCGAGCCGGGCCGGGCGATCGCCGGTCCGGGCACGGTCACCCTCTACGAGATCGGCACCATCAAGCCGGTCCGGCTCGGGGCCGGCGGCGGCCCGGGCACGCCGCCGGTGCGCAACTACGTGTCGGTCGACGGCGGCATGAGCGACAACATCCGCACCGCCCTCTACGACGCCTCCTACACCTGCGTGCTGGCCAACCGGACCTCGACCGCGCCGCCGGCGCTGTGCCGCGTCGTCGGCAAGCACTGCGAGAGCGGTGACGTGCTGGTCCGCGACCTGTGGCTGCCCTCGGACGTCGTCCCCGGCGACCTGCTCGCGGTGGCCGCGACCGGCGCCTACTGCTGGTCGATGGCGAGCAACTACAACTACCTGCTGAAGCCGCCGGTCGTGGCCGTGCGGGACGGCGCCGCCACCGAGATCGTCCGGCGTCAGACACTGTCCGACGTGTTCGCCCTCGACGCCGTCCTCGCCGACGTCCCGGCCCCGTCGCCGGCGATCGACCAGCCGGCACCCGAGCACGCCGCCGGGATGCGCTCGTGACGGCGCCGCTGAAGGTGGCGCTGCTGGGCTGCGGCACCGTCGGCGCTGCCGTGCTGCGCCTGCTCGACGAGCAGGGCGACGACCTCGCCGCGCGCATCGGCCGGCCGGTGGAGGTGGCCGGTGTCGCCGTCCGCCGACCCGACCGGCACCCGGACGTGCCGGCGCACCTGCTCACCACCGACGCGCACGCGCTGGTGACCCGCGACGACGTCGACCTGGTCGTCGAGGTCATCGGCGGCATCGAGCCGGCACGCACGCTGCTGCTGGCCGCCTTCGCCGCCGGCAAGTCGGTGGTCAGCGCCAACAAGGCGCTCCTGGCCGACGACGGCGTCGAGCTGCACGCCGCCGCGGCCGAGGCCGGTGTCGACCTCTACTACGAGGCCGCGGTGGCCGGTGCCATCCCGATGCTGCGCCCGCTGCGCGAGTCGCTGGCCGGTGACCAGCTGCGCCGGGTGGTCGGCATCGTCAACGGCACGACGAACTACATCCTGTCGCGCATGGCCGAGACCGGCGCCGGCTTCACCGAGGCGCTGGCCGAGGCCACCGACCTGGGCTACGCGGAGGCCGACCCGACCGCCGACGTCGACGGCTTCGACGCCGCCGCCAAGGCCGCGATCCTGGCCTCGCTGGCCTTCCACACGCCGGTCACCGCCGGCGACGTGTACCGGGAGGGCATCTCCGCGGTCACCGCGACCGACGTCGCCCGCGCCGCCGAGATCGGCTGCACGGTCAAGCTGCTCGCCATCTGCGAGCGGGTGGCCAACGGCTCGGGGGATTCCGTGGCCGTCCGCGTCCACCCCGCGATGATCCCGACGGCGCACCCGCTGGCCGCCGTCAACGGCTCGTTCAACGCCGTCTTCGTCGAGGCCGAGGCCGCCGGCGAGCTCATGTTCTACGGCCGCGGCGCCGGCGGCGAGCCGACCGCCAGCGCCGTCCTCGGCGACCTCGTGGCGGTGGCCCGCAACCGGGTGGCCGGGGTGGCGGGCCCGGGCGTGACCAGCTACGCGGGGCTGCCGGCGCGGTCGATCGGCGAGACGCCGACCCGCTACCACGTCAGCCTCGACGTGGCCGACAGGCCCGGCGTGCTGGCGACCGTGGCCCAGGAGTTCGCCCGGCACGGCGTCAGCATCGCGACCGTGCGCCAGGACGGGCACGGCGACGCCGCGTCGCTGGTCATCGTCACGCACAGCGCGCCCGACGCGGCGCTGTCGGCGACCGTCGCCGCGCTCCGCGAGATGCCCGCCGTCCGCGGGGTGACCAGCGTGCTGAGAGTGGAGGGGCTGTCATGACCGGGACCGGGACGCTGCCGGGGGCCGTGTCGCCGCACTGGCCGGGGCTCATCGAGGCCTACCGGTCACGGCTGCCGGTGAGCGAGGGCACGCCGGTGGTGACGCTGCAGGAGGGCGCCACCCCGCTGGTGCCGGCCGTCGAGCTGTCCCGGCGCACCGGCTGCGACGTCTTCCTCAAGGTCGAGGGCGCGAACCCGACCGGGTCCTTCAAGGACCGCGGGATGACGATGGCGATCACCAAGGCCGTCGAGGAGGGCTCGCAGGCGGTCATCTGCGCCTCCACGGGCAACACCAGCGCCTCGGCCGCCGCGTACGCCGCCCGGGCCGGGCTCGTCTGCGCCGTCCTGGTGCCGCAGGGCAAGATCGCGCTGGGCAAGCTGGCCCAGGCGCTGGTGCACGGCGCCAAGCTGCTGCAGGTCGACGGCAACTTCGACGACTGCCTCGCGCTGGCGAGCAAGCTGGCCATCGACTACCCGGTCAGCCTGGTCAACAGCGTGAACCAGTTCCGCATCGAGGGGCAGAAGACGGCGTCGTTCGAGATCGTCGACGTCCTCGGCGACGCTCCCGACGTCCACTGCCTGCCGGTCGGCAACGCCGGCAACATCACCGCCTACTGGCAGGGTTACCGCGAGTACTGCGCCGACTCCCCGGATCCCGGCCCCGCCTCCAGGACGCCGCGGATGTGGGGCTTCCAGGCCGCCGGTGCCGCGCCGATCGTGAACGGTGCCGTCGTCGAGCAGCCGCAGACCATCGCCACCGCCATCCGGATCGGCAACCCCGCCTCGTGGACCAAGGCCCTGGCCGCCCGCGACGAGTCCGGCGGGCTGATCGACGCGGTCACCGACCGCGAGATCCTGGCCGCCTACCGGCTCCTGGCCCGCACCGAGGCGGTGTTCGTGGAGCCGGCGTCGGCGGCCTCGGTGGCCGGCCTGCTCAAGGTCGCGGCGGCCGGCGGGCTCGAGCCCGGCCAGCGCGTGGTCTGCACGGTGACCGGCAACGGTCTCAAGGACCCGGAGTGGGCGATCTCCGGCGCGCCGGCTCCGGTGACGGTCCCGGTCGACGCGGCCGTGGCGGCCGCGCAGCTCGGCCTGTGAGCACCTCCACCGGTCCCGCCGCGCGCACCCCGGTCCGCACCACCGTGCGGATCCGTGTCCCGGCGACCAGCGCCAACCTCGGCCCGGCCTTCGACTGCGCCGGCCTGGCGCTGAGCTGCGCCGACGACCTGGAGTTCACCGTCACCGACGGTGGGCTGTCGGTCGAGGTGACCGGTGAGGGCGCCGACTGCCTGCCCGCCGACGAGTCGCACCTGGTGGTGCGGGCCTTCCGCGCGGCGTGCGAGGAGCTCGGCTGGAGCCCGCCGGGCCTGCGGCTGCGCGCGGTCAACGCCATCCCCCAGGGCCGCGGCATGGGTTCCTCGGCCGCGGCCGTGGTCGGCGGGGTCTTCGCCGCGTGGGCGCTGTGCCCCCACGTGCCGGCCGTCGACCTCGGCGCCGTCCTGCGGCTGGCGGCCCGGCTGGACGGCCACACCGACAACGTCGCCGCCTGCCTGCACGGCGGGGTGACCCTCGCGTGGGACGGCGACGACGGCCCGGTCGCCGAGCGGCTCGACGTCGATCCCGCCATCCAGCCGCTGCTGCTGGTGCCCGCGTCGACGCTGTCGACGCACACGGCCCGCGGGCTGCTGCCCGACACCGTCCCGCACGCCGACGCGGCCTTCAACGCCGGCCGGGCGGCGCTGCTCGTCGCGGCACTGACCTGGGACGCCGACCTGCTGACGGCCGCCACCGAGGACCGGCTGCATCAGCGCCAGCGGGCCGACGCGATGCCGGAGACGCTGGCGCTGGTCGACCGGCTGCGGGCCGACGGGCTGGCCGCCGTCGTGTCCGGTGCCGGCCCGAGCGTGCTCGTGCTCGCGCGGCGGCAGCCCGGCGACGACCCCGCCGACCACAGCGACGGCGCGGCGGTCCGCCAGGTCGCCCGGCTGCTCCCGGAGGGCTGGCGGCTGCTGCCGCTGTCGGTCGACCGGACGGGCGTGCGGGTGCTGTCCGCCGGTCAGGTATCGTCTGCATAACGAGGAACACACCGGGATCGAGCGGTGTTGTCACTGCCCGTGAGCTGCATCTAGGCTTTACGGCGTAGCCGCCCCGCTGGGGCTGGCCTCGCGCGGGGCGTTGCTGGCGAGGAGATCATCGCCGCAGATCCCGCCCCGCACCCACCCGGTCCTCTCCTCCTGTCGACCCCGGAAACCGTCCGGGCGACCGGGCGGACCGGGTCACCCCCTGCGCCGGTAGGCGCAGGGCACCGCAGGGAAGGACCTGTACGTGAGCGAAACCACCGACCTCGCCGCCGCGCCCCAGGGTGCTGACGGCGAGGCTCCTGCCGCTTCTGGGCAGGCGGGCCGGTCCCGCCGCCGCGGCAGCGGGCTGTCGGGGATGCTGCTGCCCGAGCTGCAGCGCCTGGCGGCCGAACTGGGCATCTCCGGCACGGCCCGGATGCGCAAGGGCGACCTGGTCGCCGCCATCTCCGCCCGCCAGATCGGCGCCGGCGACACCGGGACCGGCGCAACCACCACCGGGACGGCGGCCGACGCCGGCACCCGGGAGAGCGTGCCGGCCCCGCGCGGCGCCGCGGCGACCGCGACCCCCCTCGAGGCACCCGTCAGCGGCGGCGCGAACGGCGGGCCGCTGACCGCCCCCGGCACCACCGCGGACGCCGCGCCGGATCCCGCGCCGGCCTCCACGGCTGCCCCCGAGCAGCCGCGTCGCCGCCGCGCCGCCAGCCGCCCGGCGGGAACGCCCGCCGCCGGCGCCGCCGCACAGCAGAGCCCGGTCGCCGGAGCCGCTGCCGCCGGGACCGAGGAGGCCGCGGCGGTCCCGCAGGCCGACGGGGGCACCGAGGGTCCCCGCACCGAGGGCTCCCGCACCGAGGGCGACCGCGGCGACGAGCGGCCCGGCCGCAACCGCGGGCGCAACCGGGACGGCGGCGAGCGTGCCGCGCGCGACGGCGACCGCGGCGAGCGTGCCGCGCGCGACGGCGACAGTGACCGCGGCGAGCGTGCCGCCCGCGACGGCGACCGCGACCGCGACGGCGACCGTGCCGCCCGCGACGGCGGGCGCGACGGCAACCGTGGTCCCGACCGCGGCGAGCGTTCCGGGCGACCCGACAGCCGCGCCGACGGCGCCCGGTCGGAGGGGCGGAGCGACCGCGCTCCCCGCGACGACGAGGACGACGACGACTTCGAGGGCGGCCGCGGCCGCCGCGGGCGCCGCTACCGCGACCGCAACCGGCGCGGTGGGCGCGAGCGCTTCGACCAGCCCAGCGAGCCGACGGTCAGCGAGGACGACGTCCTGCTGCCGGTGGCCGGCATCCTCGACGTCCTCGACAACTACGCCTTCGTCCGGACCTCCGGCTACCTGACCGGCCCGAACGACGTGTACGTGTCGCTGTCGCAGGTGCGCCGCTACGGCCTGCGCCGGGGCGATGCGATCACCGGCGCGGTCCGCCAGCCGCGGGAGGGCGAGCGCAAGGACAAGTACAACGCGCTGGTCCGGCTCGACACGGTCAACGGCCTGGAGCCCGAGCAGGCCCGGCAGCGCCCGGAGTTCACCAAGCTGACCCCGCTGTACCCGCAGGAGCGGCTGCGGCTGGAGACCGACCCGCACCAGCTGACCACCCGGGTCATCGACCTGGTCATGCCGATCGGCAAGGGCCAGCGTGCGCTCATCGTCAGCCCGCCCAAGGCCGGCAAGACGATGGTGCTGCAGGCGATCGCCAACGCGATCACCACGAACAACCCCGAGTGCCACCTCATGGTCGTCCTCGTCGACGAGCGGCCGGAGGAGGTCACCGACATGCAGCGGTCGGTGAAGGGCGAGGTCATCGCCTCGACCTTCGACCGCCCGCCGGCCGACCACACCACCGTCGCCGAGCTGTCGATCGAGCGGGCCAAGCGCCTGGTCGAGATGGGTCACGACGTCGTCGTCCTGCTGGACTCGATCACCCGGCTGGGCCGCGCCTACAACCTGGCCGCCCCGGCCAGCGGGCGCATCCTCTCCGGCGGTGTCGACTCCACGGCGCTCTACCCGCCCAAGCGCTTCCTCGGCGCCGCCCGCAACATCGAGAACGGCGGCTCGCTGACCATCATCGCCTCGGCGCTGGTCGAGACCGGCTCGACGATGGACACGGTCATCTTCGAGGAGTTCAAGGGCACCGGGAACGCCGAGATCAAGCTCGACCGCCGGCTGGCGGACAAGCGGATCTTCCCGGCCGTCGACGTCAACGCGTCGGGCACGCGCAAGGAGGAGATCCTCCTGGCACCCGACGAGCTGGCGATCGTCATCAAGCTGCGCCGGGTGCTGGCGGCCCTCGAGCCGCAGCAGGCGATGGAGCTGCTCCAGGACAAGCTGCGCAAGACGCGTAACAACATCGAGTTCCTGATGCAGATCCAGAAGACGACGCTGGGCCCCGGCGGCGACTGAACCACCCCGCCCGCCGGGCGGGGTCACCGATCGGGGATACTCGTCGGTCGACGTACCGCCCGGCAGCCCTGGAATGCCGCACCGGTAGGCGGCGTTCACGAGTACAGCACCGACACCTGCGGAAGAGGTCCACGGCATGAAGCCCGGCATCCACCCCGAGTACCACACCACCACGGTGACCTGTGGTTGCGGGAACACCTTCACCACGAAGAGCACCGTCCCCAGCGGTCAGCTGACCGTCGAGACCTGCTCCGCCTGCCACCCGTTCTACACGGGCAAGCAGCGGATCCTCGACACCGGTGGCCGCGTCGCCCGCTTCGAGCGGCGCTTCGGCAAGCGCGGCGCCGACGCCGGCGCCAAGGCCGGCCAGTAGCACCCCCGACGGCGCCCGCACCCACTCCTCCCGGGAGCGGGGCGGGCGCCGTCGTCGTGTCCGCCCCCGTCCTCCCCGCCGCTGTGGCCCCATCGGCGGTCCCCGGCCACGAGTTCCCGCGATGACCAGCACCGACGCCGGCACCGACCGGCTGCGCGGGCTGCTCGACGAGCACGCCGCCCTCGAGGTGGAGCTCGCCGACCCCGCGGTGCACGCCGACGCCGGCCGCGCCCGCCGGCTCGGCCGCCGCTACGCCCGGCTCGCCCCGGTGGTCGAGACCGCCAGGGCGCTCGAGCAGGCGCGGGAGGACCTCACCGCCGCCCGCGAGCTGGGGGCCGAGGACGCGTCCTTCCGTGCGGAGGCCGAGTCCCTCGAGCAGCAGATCGAGGAGCTGACCGGCCGGCTGCGCGAGCTCCTGCTGCCCAAGGACCCCGACGACGACAAGGACGTCATCCTCGAGATCAAGGCGGGGGAGGGCGGCGCGGAGTCGGCCCTGTTCGCCGGCGACCTGCTGCGCATGTACCTGCGCTACGCCGAGCGGCGCGGCTGGTCGGCCGAGGTGATCGACGCCGTCGACGCCGACCTGGGCGGCTACAAGGACGTGTCGGTCGCGGTGAAGAGCCGCGGCGACGAGGGCATCTGGTCGCGGCTGAAGTTCGAGGGCGGGGTGCACCGCGTGCAGCGGGTGCCGGTCACCGAGAGCCAAGGTCGGATCCACACCTCCGCCGCCGGCGTGCTCGTGCTGCCCGAGGCCGAGGAGGTCGACGTCACCGTCGACCCCAACGACCTGCGCATCGACGTCTTCCGGTCCTCCGGGCCCGGCGGGCAGAGCGTCAACACCACCGATTCGGCGGTGCGGATCACTCACCTGCCCACCGGCATCGTGGTGAGCTGCCAGAACGAGAAGAGCCAGCTGCAGAACAAGGAGTCCGCGCTGCGGATCCTGCGCTCCCGGCTGCTGGCCGCCGCCCGCGAGACGGCCGACGCCGCCGCCAGCGACCAGCGCCGCAGCCAGGTCCGCACGGTGGACCGCAGCGAGCGCGTGCGCACGTACAACTTCCCGGAGAACCGGATCAGCGACCACCGGGTCGGCTTCAAGGCGCACAACCTCGACGCCGTCCTCGACGGCGAGCTCGACCCGGTCATCGACGCCCTGACCCGGGCGCACACCGCCGAGCTGCTGGCGGCCGGCTCCTGAGCACCCGCCTCCTCCTGGCCGACGCCGCACGCCGGCTCGCCGAGGCGGGCGTGGCCTCCCCGCGGGTCGACGCCGAGCTGCTGCTCGCCCACGCCACCGGCCGGACCCGCTCGGGTCTGCTCACCCTCGACGAGGTGCCCGCCGAGGCGGCCGTCCGCTTCGGCGAGCTGCTCGACCAGCGGGCCGACCGCGTGCCGCTGCAGCACCTCACCGGGCGTGCGGCGTTCCGCCACCTGGAGCTCGCGGTCGGACCGGGGGTCTTCGTGCCGCGGCCGGAGACCGAGCAGCTGGCCGGCTGGGCGCTCGAGCTGCTCGCCGGCGTCGCGGAGCCCGTCGTCGTCGACCTCGGCACCGGTTCGGGGGCGATCGCGCTGGCGATCGCCGGCGAGCACCCCGGCGCGCGGGTCACCGCGGTGGAGCGCGACCCCGACGCCATCGAGTGGACCCGTGTCAACGCCGCGGCCCGGGCGGCGGCGGGGGACCGGCCGGTGACGGTGGTCGCCGGGGACATGACGGACGCGCAGCTGCTGCGCGAGCTCGACGGCGGCGTCGACCTCGTCGTCTCCAACCCGCCCTACGTTCCCGACGGCGCCCGGCTGCCCCGCGAGGTGGCCGACCACGACCCGCCGCTGGCGCTGTGGGGCGGGCCCGACGGGCTGGACGTCGTCCGCGGCCTGCTGCGCACGGCCGCTCGGCTGCTGCGCCCCGGCGGCGCGCTGGGCATCGAGCACGCCGACCAGCAGGGCACGTCGCTGCCCGCGCTGGTGCGCGCCCACGGAGGCTGGGACGACGTCGCCGACCACCCCGACCTCGCCGGGCGGCCCCGGTTCACCACCGCCCGCCGGGCCGATCCGGGCACCCGGGCAGACTGACCGGTCGTGGCCGACCTCTACGACTGCTCCGACCCCGAGGCACGCGCCGCCGGCCTGGACGCCGCCACCGCGGCGATCGGGCGCGGCGAGCTCGTGCTGCTGCCTACCGACACCGTCTACGGCGTGGCCGCCGACGCCTTCAGCCCCGAGGCCGTCACCCGGCTGCTCGCGGCGAAGAACCGCGGCCGGGCGATGCCGGTGCCCGTGCTCATCGGCGAGGCCTCCACGCTGGCCGGCCTGGTCGTCGACCTCCCCGACGTGGCCGGCCGGCTGGCCGAGGAGTTCTGGCCGGGCGGGCTGACCCTGGTCCTGGAGCACGCGCCCTCGCTGGCCTGGGACCTCGGGGACGCCGAGGGCACCGTCGCCGTCCGGCTGCCCGACGACGAGATCTCCCGCGACCTGCTGCGCCGCACCGGGCCGCTGGCCGTCTCCAGCGCCAACCGCTCGGGCCGGCCCGCCGCGACCGACGCGGCGGCCGCCGTCGAGCAGCTGGGCGCCCGGGCGGCGGTGGTGCTGGACGGCGGCCCGCGCACCGGCTCGGCGGCGAGCACCATCGTCGACTGCACGGCGCCGACGCCGCGGGTGCTGCGGATCGGCGCCGTGGACGTGGACCGGCTGCGCGCCGTCGTCCCCGACCTGACCGACTGAAGAAGGACCCCGTCCTCCTCATCCCTCGCAAGCTCGGGACGAGCCTCTGGACGGGGCCACGAGCCGGTGACGCTGCGTCGACGGGGCGGGGCGTTACCGTGGACCGACCGCCGTCGTCCAGCCCGGGAGATCCACCCGATGCGCATCCCCGGCCGGGGCACCCCGCCCGTACCGCAGGCCACCGGCTGACGCCGTGCGCGAGTACCTCGTCGTCCTCCTGACCGCCGGGCTGGTCACCTTCCTCGCCACCCCGGTGGTCCGGCTGGCCGCGGTGCGGCTGCGGATGATGGCCGCGCCGCGCGAGCGGGACGTGCACGTCATCCCCACGCCGCGGGGCGGGGGGGTCGCGATGTACCTGGGTGTCGCGGCCGCGGTCCTGGTCGCCACCCGGCTGCCGGCGCTGCAGCGCACCTTCGACGACTCGCAGACCGCCGCGGTGCTCGCCGCCGGCGGGCTGATCTGCCTGCTCGGCGTGCTGGACGACAAGTTCGGCCTCGACGCGCTGACCAAGCTCACCGGCCAGATCGCCGCGGCCGGCGTGATGGTGCTGCTGGGCGTGCAGCTGTCGTTCGTGTTCCTGCCGGTGGCCGACCTCGGCACGATCTCGCTGGGGCCCGACGTCGGGGTCCCGCTCACGATCCTGCTCACCGTGCTGACGGTGAACGCGCTCAACTTCATCGACGGGCTCGACGGGCTGGCCGCCGGGGTCTCCGCCATCGCCGCCCTGGCGTTCTTCGCCTACAGCTACAACCTCGGCCTCACCGGCTACGACGACGTCGCCAGCGCGCCGGCCCTCATCACGGCGGTCCTGGCCGGCGCCTGCCTGGGGTTCCTCCCGCACAACTTCAGCCCGGCCCGCATCTTCATGGGCGACTCCGGCTCGATGCTCGTCGGCCTCATGCTCTCGGCGGCCGCGGTCTCGGCGACCGGCAACGTCGACCCGCAGTCCTTCGACTCCGCCGCCAGCCTGCTGCCCCTGGCCCTGCCGCTGCTCGTGCCGATCGCCGTCCTGTTCATCCCCTTCATCGACCTGCTCATGGCGGTGATCCGGCGGACCCGGCGCGGGCGCTCCCCGTTCTCCCCGGACAAGATGCACCTGCACCACCGGCTGCTGGCGATCGGGCACTCCCACCGCCGCGCCGTCCTCGTCATGTACTTCTGGGCCGCGCTGCTGTCCAGCGGTGCGGTCGGGCTGTCCATCACCGGGGGACGGGTGGAGCTGCTCGCGGCGATCGGCGCCCTGCTCGTCGTCGGCGTCGTCGTCGTCCTGGCCCCGCGCACCCGCCGCGCCGCCCGGGAGGCGCGGGCCGCGGAGCTGATCGCCCAGCGGAGGCGCAGCCGCGCGGCGCACCCGACGTCCCGCGCCCTGCGCTCGGCCACCCCGCCGCCGTCCCCGCCGGCCGACGCGGCGCCGGTGCACACCCCCAGCACCCCGGGCGCGGGGCAGGCGGTCCGGTGAGCGCCAGGCAGACTGGAGGGGTGAGCACAGCAGAGGCCCCCTCGCAGGCGCCGTGGGACCTGTCGTTCCTCCGGGTGGGCCTGCTCGTCAGCGCGACGGCGGCCCTGGTCGCCGTCCCGGTGGCCGGGCTGGCCGGCGGCTGGGCCGTCGCGTGGGGGGTGCTCCTCGGCCTCGTCGTGGTCGCCGCGTTCTTCGCGGTCTCCGGGCTGGTGGTGGCCTGGGCGGGACGCATCGGCGACACCCTGACGCTCCCGGCGGCGCTGCTCACCTTCATGCTCAAGGCCCTCGTGATTTTCGCCCTGCTCAGCGCGCTGCCCGAGGACGGGTGGATCGACCGCCGCGCGCTGGCGTGGACGGTGGTGGCCGGCGCCCTCGGCTGGAGCGCGGTCCACCTGCGCTGGGTGTGGACCCGGCAGCTGTTCTACGTGCCGCCCCCGCCGCCACCCGGACGGGTGGCGGGAGGTACCCCCACCCCTGGCCCGGACGAGCCGCGGGAAAGCGGCTGATAGTGTCCGGGCCGATGGCCGAGGACACCTCCGGGAACGGGGGAGACCGACCACGCCCTGCGACCCCTGCTCGTCAGCCCAGTGGTGCTGACATGGGCTGGGGGGTCACCGGAACGCTCATCTCCGGGATGGCCGTGTGGGGTGGGGTCGGGTGGTTGCTGGACCGGTGGTGGGACACCCGTGTGTTCTTCGCGGCCGGCGTCATCCTCGGCGTGGCGGTGGCCATCTACGTGGTCGTCGTGAAGTACGGAGCGGTCGACCCGGCGACGGGGCGCCAGTCCTCCGGTGACGACACGGGCGGCCGACGGAGCCGGCCCAGGACGCAGAAGGGACAACGGTGACCTCCAGCGCCCACGCGCTCGGCGACGTCCTCGCCGCGGAGAGCGACCCCGGTGGGGGGTTCGTGCCCCCCGGCATCGGGGACTTCTTCCCGGAGACGCTGTTCTCGTTCACCATCCTCGGCGTCCAGTTCGACATCGACCGGATCATCCTGGCGCTGTGGGTGGTCACGGCGGCCATGCTCCTCTTCCTGGTGCTGGCCGCGCGCAAGTCCGAGATCGTCCCCGGACGCCTGCAGTTCCTCGGCGAGTCCGGCTACTCCCTGGTGCGCGACGGCATCGCCCGGGACGTCGTCGGCCCCAAGGGTCTGCCGTTCGCGCCGTTCCTGGCCGCGCTCTTCTTCTTCATCCTGGCCAACAACGCGCTGGCGATCATCCCGCTGATCCAGATCTCGCCGATGGCGCGCTTCGCCTTCCCGCTGGTGCTGGCGGTCATCTGCTGGGTCGTATACATCGCCGTCGGCATCCGCAACCAGGGCCTGTGGCCCTACTTCCGGGACATCATGTTCCTGCCCGGCGTGCCCAAGCCGATGTACCTGCTGATCACGCCGCTGGAACTGCTGCAGAACTTCATCGTGCGGCCGTTCACCCTGGCGATCCGGCTCTTCGCGAACCTCTTCGCCGGCCACATGCTGCTGGCCACGTTCGCCCTGGGCGCGACCTACCTGTTCACCGTCGGCAACTTCTCCGCGGTGTTCGGGCCGATCTCGATGCTGATGGCCGTCTTCGTGACCTTCTTCGAGCTGCTGATCATCTTCCTGCAGGCCTACGTGTTCACCATGTTGATGGGCACCTACCTCAACGGCTCCGTCGAGGCCGCCCACTGACCGGGCCGCGGCCCCCCTGCCGCGGCGCAGAGGGCGCCCGGCCGAACCGCTCCGGCGCATCCCGCCGGCCCTGATCCGCACCACCCGTACGACCCCCGCAAGCCGCCCGGCATCCCCCGGGCGACGACACAGGAGGAAGCGCACCATGTTGGACGTTCTCGCTGAGGTGACCGGCAGCGTCGGTTCGATCGGCTACGGCATCGCCACGATCGGCCCCGGCATCGGCGTCGGTCTCGTCTGGGCCGCCTACATCCAGGCCACCGCCCGCCAGCCCGAGTCGGCCGGCCTGACCCGTACCTACGCCTTCCTCGGGTTCGCCCTGGCCGAGGCGCTCGCGCTGATCGGCTTCGTCGCCCCCCTCGTCTACGGCACCTGATCCGTACCACCCAGGTACGGACCACCGATCCAGACGGGACACTGACACGATGAGCATCCTGGCCGTGGAGGCGCAGAACCCGCTCCTCCCGCCGTACCAAGAGATCATCATCGGCCTCATCTCCTTCTCGGTGCTGATGTTCGTGATGATCAAGTTCGTCGCACCGCGCTTCGAGCAGGCCTTCCAGGCACGCCGCGCGGCGATCGAGGGCGGCATCGAGCGGGCCGAGACGATGCAGGCCGAGGCCAAGGCCGCGCTGGACCAGTACCGGGCCCAGCTGGCCGAGGCGCGCACCGAGGCCGCGCAGATCCGCGACCAGGCCCGGGCGGAGGGGCAGCAGATCCTCGAGGAGCTGCGCGCCCAGGCCCAGGAGGAGTCGGCACGCATCCTCGCCCGCGGCGAGGAGCAGCTGGCCGCCTCCCGGCTGCAGGTCGTCAACGAGCTGCGGACGCACATCGGCACCCTCGCGGTGGACCTGGCCGGCCGGGTGGTCGGCGAGTCCCTGACCGAGGACGCCCGGCGTCGCGGCACCGTGGACCGGTTCCTCGACCAGCTCGAGGGCATGGCCGGCAGCGCCGACGGCCGCGCGGGGGCGACCGTCCCGGAGGGCGGCCGCTGATGGACGCCGCCAGCCGGGCGGCGCTCCGCGAGTCCCGGGAGCGCCTCACCGACCTGACCCGACCGGCGTCGGGGTTGCTCGAGCGCGCCCGGGACCGGGTGACCGGTCAGCCGCGGGTCGTCGAGGCCGCCGATCTGGTCGGGCTCGCCGACGAGCTGTTCGCGGTGGCGCGGCTGCTGCACGGGCAGCCGTCTCTGCGGCGGGCGCTGTCGGACCCGGCGGCCAAGCCGGCCGACCGGGCGGCGCTGGCGCAGCGGCTGCTCGGCGGCAAGGTGTCCGGCGCGACGCTCGACCTGGTCGAGACCGTCGCCCGGCAGCGCTGGTCCCGGCCGTTCGACCTCGTCGAGGCCTTCGAGACCCTCGCGACGGAGGCCGCGCTCGACGCGGCGGACGCGCGCGGGGAACTGGAGAACGTCGAGGACGAGCTGTTCCGGTTCGGGCGGATCGTCGCCGGGGACTCCGCGCTGTCGCGGATCCTGTCCGACCGGTCCGGTCCCGCGGCGGGCAAGACCGCGCTGCTGGACCGGCTGCTCGCCGGCCGGGTCAGCCCGGTCACCGAGCAGCTGCTGCGCAACCACCTGACCCGGCCGGCCGTCTCCACCGCGGAGACGGCCATCGAGCGGCTGTCCGAGTCGGCCTCCCGACGTCGCGGCCGGTCCGTGGCGCACGTGACCGCCGCCGCGCCGCTGACCGCCGCCCAGGAGCAGCGGCTGTCGGCCGTCCTCGGCCGGATCTACGGCCGGACCATCGGCGTGCAGGTCACCGTCGACCCCGAGCTCCTCGGGGGCCTGGTCATCCGCGTCGGGGACGAGGTCATCGACGGCAGCGTCCTGCGCCGCCTGGACGAGGCCGGCCGCCGACTCGTCGGCTGACCCCGAGCCGCCACCCACCCAGCCCGCACCACAGACACGAACCCCCGCAGGGAAGAGGACGCGAGCCATGGCCGAGCTGACGATCTCCGCAGACGAGATCCGCAGTGCCATCCAGAACTACGTCACCGAGTACTCCCCGGACGTCTCCCGGGAAGAGGTCGGGATCGTCACCGAGGCCGGCGACGGCATCGCCCGGGTCGAGGGCCTGCCCTCGGTCATGACCAACGAGCTGCTCGAGTTCGAGAGCGGCGTGCGGGGTCTGGCGCTGAACCTGGACGTGCGCGAGGTCGGCGTCGTCGTCCTGGGTGACTTCGCCGGCATCGAGGAGGGCCAGCAGGTCCGCCGGACCGGCGAGGTCCTGTCGGTGCCGGTGGGCGAGGGCTACCTCGGCCGCGTCGTGGACCCGCTGGGCAACCCGATCGACGGTGGCGGCGCCATCACCACCTCCGGCCGCCGCGCCCTGGAGCTGCAGGCGCCCACCGTGGTGCAGCGCAAGTCGGTGCACGAGCCGCTGCAGACCGGGATCAAGGCCATCGACGCCATGACCCCGATCGGCCGTGGCCAGCGCCAGCTGATCATCGGCGACCGGCAGACGGGCAAGACGGCGATCGCCATCGACGCGATCATCAACCAGAAGCAGGCCTGGGCCACCGGTGACCCGGCCCAGCAGGTCCGCTGCATCTACGTCGCCGTCGGCCAGAAGGGCTCGACGATCGCCTCGATCCGCTCGGCCCTCGAGGAGGCCGGCGCGATGGAGTACACGACCATCGTCGCCGCCCCCGCCTCCGAGGCCGCGGGCTTCAAGTACATCGCCCCCTACACCGGCTCGGCCATCGGCCAGCACTGGATGTACGAGGGCAAGCACGTCCTGATCGTCTTCGACGACCTCACCAAGCAGGCCGAGGCCTACCGCGCCGTCTCGCTGCTGCTGCGCCGTCCGCCGGGCCGCGAGGCCTACCCGGGCGACGTCTTCTACCTCCACTCCCGGCTGCTGGAGCGCTGCGCGAAGCTCTCCGACGACCTGGGGGCCGGCTCGATGACGGGTCTGCCGCTCATCGAGACCAAGGGCAACGACGTCTCGGCCTACATCCCGACCAACGTCATCTCGATCACCGACGGGCAGATCTTCCTCGAGACCGGTCTGTTCAACTCCGGTGTCCGCCCCGCGATCAACGTCGGCATCTCGGTGTCCCGCGTGGGCGGGTCCGCCCAGATCAAGGCGATGAAGTCGGTCGCCGGCCGGTTGCGGCTGGACCTGGCGCAGTTCCGCGAGCTCGAGGCGTTCTCCTCCTTCTCCTCCGACCTGGACGCCGCCAGCCGCGCGACCCTGGACCGCGGCCAGCGCCTGGTCGAGCTGCTCAAGCAGGGGCAGTACAGCCCGTACCCGGTGGAGCGCCAGGTCGTCTCGCTGTGGCTGGGGACCACCGGCAAGCTCGACAAGGTGCCGGTCAGCGAGGTGCGCCGGTTCGAGTCGGAGTTCCTCGACTTCGTCGGCCGGGGCGACAACGGCGTCTACGACGAGATCCGCACCTCGCGGGCCCTCGGTGACGACGCCGTCTCCAGCCTCGAGCGCGCGGTCGAGTCCTTCTACGGCCAGTTCCAGCTCCCCGACGGCGGCTCGCTGCTGCTCAACGAGCCCGAGGCCGAGGCCATGGACGCGTCCGAGCGCGGCCAGGAGCGCGTCCAGGTCAAGCGGAGCGCCTGACCCATGGCCGGTAACCTCCGCGCGCTGCGGCGCCGCATCCGCTCCACCAAGTCGACGAAGAAGATCTTCTCGGCCCAGGAGCTGATCGCCGGTGCCCGCATCGTGCGCGCCCAGGCGCGGGTGGAGGCCTCCCAGCCCTACGCCCGCGAGATCACCCGGGTCCTGTCGGCGCTGGCCTCGTCGGCGTCGCTGGACCACCCGCTGCTCACCGAGCGGGAGAACCCGCGGCGGGCCGCGGTCCTGGTCATCACGTCGGACCGGGGCTTCGCCGGCTCGTACAACGTGAACGTCCTGCGGCGTACCGAGGAGCTGCTCAGCCTGCTGCGGCAGGAGGGCAAGGAGCCGGTGCTCTACGTCGTGGGGCGCAAGGGCGAGACCTACTACCGCTTCCGCAACCGGGAGATGGCCGACACCTTCACCGGGTTCTCCGAGCAGCCGGGCTACCCCGACGCCCAGCGCGTCGGCCAGGAGCTGATCGCGGTCTTCGCCGCCGGTGAGGACGACGAGGACGGCGCAGCCGGCACCGACGGCCTCCTCGGCGTGGACGAGCTGCACATCGTCTACACGGAGTTCCGCTCGCTGCTCTCCCAGGTCCCCGTCGCCAAGCGGATGGCCCCGCTGGAGGTCGAGGAGGTCGAGGAGTTCGACTACGAGCGGGAGGACCGGGAGGCCGGCCGCGCCGCCGACTCCGGCGTGCCGACCTCGTACGAGTTCGAGCCCTCCGCCGAGGCACTGCTCGACGCGTTGCTGCCGAAGTACGTCACCACCCGCATCTACGCGGCGATGCTCGAGGCGGCCGCCTCCGAGTCGGCGTCGCGGCGGCGGGCGATGAAGTCGGCCTCGGACAACGCCGAGGAGCTGGCCAAGAACCTCGCCCGCCAGGCCAACCAGATCCGCCAGGCGGACATCACCCAGGAGATCAGTGAGATCGTCGGCGGTTCCGACGCGCTGGTCTCGGCGAACGCAGACGACTGATCCCCGCCCTCTAGAGGCAGAGCAGGAGAGCCACCCATGACCGTCACCGAGGACCGTCCGACCACCCAGTCGACCGGCCGCGTCGTCCGGGTCACCGGGCCGGTCGTCGACGTCGAGTTCCCCCGCGACGCGATGCCCGACCTGTTCAACGCCCTGGAGGTCGAGGTCACCCTCGCCGACCTGGGCAAGACGCTGACCCTCGAGGTCGCCCAGCACCTGGGTGACAACGTGGTGCGCACCATCTCGATGGCACCGACCGACGGCCTGGTGCGCGGCGCCCAGGTGACCGACCTCGGCCGCCCGATCTCGGTGCCGGTCGGTGACGTGACCAAGGGCCACGTGTTCAACGCTCTCGGCGAGTGCCTGGACACCCCCGGCTACGGGGCCGACGCCCTGCACTGGGGCATCCACCGCAACCCGCCGCGGTTCGACCAGCTCGAGGGTCGCACCGAGATGCTGGAGACCGGCATCAAGGTCATCGACCTGCTCACGCCCTACGTGGCCGGCGGGAAGATCGGCCTGTTCGGCGGCGCGGGTGTGGGCAAGACGGTGCTCATCCAGGAGATGATCCGCCGCGTCGCCCAGGAGTTCGGTGGTGTGTCGGTGTTCGCCGGTGTCGGCGAGCGCACCCGTGAGGGCAACGACCTGATCACGGAGATGACCGAGTCCGGGGTCATCGAGTCCACCGCCCTGGTCTTCGGCCAGATGGACGAGCCGCCGGGCACCCGCCTGCGGGTCGCGCTGTCGGCCCTGACCATGGCCGAGTACTTCCGCGACGAGCAGAACCAGGACGTGCTGCTCTTCATCGACAACATCTTCCGGTTCACCCAGGCCGGCTCCGAGGTCTCCACGCTGCTGGGTCGCATGCCCTCGGCCGTGGGCTACCAGCCCACCCTGGCCGACGAGATGGGGCAGCTCCAGGAGCGGATCACCTCGACGCGCGGCCGGTCGATCACCTCGATGCAGGCGATCTACGTGCCCGCCGACGACATCACCGACCCGGCGCCGCACACCACCTTCGCCCACCTGGACGCCACGACGAACCTGTCGCGGCCGATCTCGGAGAAGGGCATCTACCCGGCCGTGGACCCGCTGGACTCCACCAGCCGGATCCTCGACCCGCAGTACGTCGGGCAGGAGCACTACCAGGTCGCCCAGCGGGTGAAGCAGATCCTGCAGCGCTACCAGGAGCTGCAGGACATCATCGCCATCCTCGGCATCGACGAGCTCGGCGAGGAGGACAAGGTCACGGTCAACCGGGCCCGGCGCATCGAGCGCTTCCTCTCGCAGAACATGTTCGTGGCCGAGGCCTTCACCGGTCAGCCCGGTTCCTTCGTGCCGCTGTCGGAGACCCTCGAGGCCTTCAAGGCGCTCACCGAGGGCCAGTACGACCACGTGCCGGAGCAGGCGTTCTTCATGTGCGGCGGGCTCGAGGACCTCGAGCGCAACGCCGACAAGCTCAAGAAGGGCTGACGGAGGACCCCGCTGCCCCCCGGGTCCCGCACGCGGGACCCGGGCCCGGGCAGCGGGGCCCCTGCCGGCCCCCGTGACCACATCGAGTACCAGTCCAGGAACGAGGAGTGTCGTGGCGACCCTGCAGGTCGAGCTGGTGGCCGTCGAGCGGACCATCTGGTCCGGCGAGGCGAGCATGGTCATCGCCCGCACCACCGAGGGCGAGCTCGGCGTCCTGCCGGGCCATGCGCCGCTGCTCGGCCAGCTGGCCGACGGCGGTGTCGTGACGATCCGTACCACCGGGGGCGAGGACCTGGTCGTCGCCGCGCACGGCGGTTTCCTGTCCGTGTCCCAGCAGGGCGTCTCCATCCTGGCCGAGACGGCGGAGATCTCCTCCGAGATCGACGTCGAGCGCGCCCGCGAGGCACTGCGCCGGGCCGAGGGGGAGGGCGACGACCCCGAGTCCCTCGCCGCCGCCCGGCGGGCCCAGAGCCGGCTGCGCGCCGCCGGCCACGGAGCCTGAGCTCCCTGCCGGTCCACCCCACCCGCAGCCGCCTTCGGCCGGACCCCGGACGCGCCGCATGACCACCGTGGTGCTGGTCCTGGTCGGGGTCCTGCTGCTCCTGGTCGTCGTGGCGTTCCTGCTGCGCCGCCGCTTCCTGCTCTCCGGCCTCGGCGCGGTGACCATGTGGCTGCGCCCCGGCGGGTCCTCGCGCTGGTCGGTGGGCGTCGCCTGGTACGGCGGGGACGCGCTGCTGTGGTACCGCGCGCTGTCGCTCTCGGTGCGCCCGCAGCATCGGCTGTGCCGGGGTGAGCTCGAGGTGCGGGGCCGCCGCGGGGCCACCCGGGACGACGTCGCGCTCCCCGACGACGTCGTGGTCCTGTCGTGCTCCACGGCGGACGGGCCGCAGGACCTGGCGATGGACTCCTCGACGGTGACCGGCTTCCTGTCCTGGGTGGAGTCGGCTCCCCGGGGCCGCTAACCCCCCCCGGAGCCGCTAGCGGGCCCGGCCCCCGCCGGGCTGCCAGAGCACGTCGCCGTCGGGGTTGGCCCGCCGGGCGAGGATGAACAGCAGGTCCGACAGCCGGTTGAGGTATCGCGCCGTCTCGGCGTTGGTGCGGTCGGGATCGGCCTGCAGCAGCGCCCACACGCTGCGCTCGGCCCGCCGGGCTACGGTGCGGGCCTGGTGCAGCAGGGCGCCCAGCGGTGTCCCGCCGGGCAGGATGAAACTGGTCAGCGCGGTGAGGTGGGCGTTGTGCTCGTCGCAGGCCGCCTCCAGCCGGGCGGTGTAGTCGGCGGTGACCCGCAGCGGCGGGTGGGCCGGCTCGGGCACGATCGGCGTCGACAGGTCGGCCCCGACGTCGAACAGGTCGTTCTGCACGCCGCGCAGGAGCGCGGCCAGGTCCTCGGCCGGCTCTCCGAGGGCCAGGGCCACCCCCAGCACGCTGTTGGTCTCGTCGACGTCGGCGTAGGCCACGAGCCGCGGGTCGGTCTTCGCGACCCGGCTCATGTCTCCCAGGTGCGTCTGCCCGGCGTCCCCGGTGCGCGTGTAGATGCGGGTCAGCCGGACGGTCATGGGACAGAGCTTAGAAGAAGGACCCCGCTGCCCCCCGCCACTCGCAGGCTCGCGGCGGGCCCCTGCAGCGGGGCCATAGGGTGACCGCGTGGAGTGCTTCGAGGTCACCGGCGGCACCGCGCTCACCGGCCGGGTCCGCGTGACCGGGGCGAAGAACAGCGCCCTCAAGCTGATGGCGGCCGCGCTGCTCGCGGCGGGGCGCACCACCATCGACGAGGTCCCCGACATCCTCGACGTCGCCATCATGAGCGAGGTGCTGCGCCGGCTGGGGTGCGAGGTGACCTACGAGCGGCGGCCGGGCACCGGCGGCGGTGGCCGGGTGACCATCGACGTCCCCGAGCAGCCCGGCACCGAGACCGACTACGACCTGGTGCGCAAGATGCGGGCCTCGATCAGCGTCCTCGGCCCGCTGGTCGCGCGCTGCGGCAGCGCCCGGGTCGCCCTGCCCGGTGGCGACGCGATCGGGTCGCGCGGCCTGGACATGCACATCGCGGGACTCGAGCGGCTGGGCGCCACCATCGACAGCGAGCACGGCTTCCTGGTGGCCAAGGCCCCCCGCCTGGTCGGGACGACGATCTGGCTGGACTTCCCCTCCGTCGGGGCCACGGAGAACCTCGTCATGGCCGCCGTCCTGGCCGAGGGCACCACGGTGGTGGACAACGCCGCCCGCGAGCCGGAGATCGCCGACCTCTGCGCCATGCTGAACGCGATGGGCGCGCAGATCGACGGCGCAGGCACCTCCACGATCACCGTCGACGGCGTCGCCGGCCTGCACCCGGTCGAGTACACGACCGTGACCGACCGGATCGTCGCGGGAACCTGGGCGATCGGCGCCGTCATGACCCGGGGGGACGTCGTCATCGAGCGGGCGGTGCCCGAGCACCTCACGGTCGCGCTCGACAAGCTCACCGACGCCGGCGCCGCGGTCGACGTGCTGCCGGAGGGGGTGCGGGTGGTCATGGAGGAGCGCCCGCGCTGCGTGGACGTCGTGACGCTGCCGTTCCCCGGGTTCCCGACCGATCTGCAGCCGATGGCCGTCGCGCTGGCGGCCGTCTCCTCGGGAACGGCGCTGATCACCGAGAACGTCTTCGAGGGCCGCTTCATGTTCGTCAACGAGCTGGTCCGGCTCGGGGCGCACGTGCGCATCGACGGGCACCACGCCGTCGTGCGGGGGCGCGAGCGGCTGTCCAGCGCGCCGGTGCTGGCCACCGACATCCGGGCCGGCGCCGGCCTGGTCCTCGCCGGGCTGGTGTCCGACGGCGTCACCGAGGTGGCCGACGTCCACCACGTGGACCGCGGCTACCCGGACTTCGTCGACCAGCTGCGGGGACTGGGCGCGACGATCGAGCGGGTCACCCGCCCCGACTGACCCTCAGCCGGGGAAGGTCGCCGCCAGCGACCGTGCCCGGTCGGCGTCCTCGGGGAAGACCAGGACCTCGGCCCGGTGCGGGCCGGGGAACCGGACCGTGGACCGGATGCCGGCGTCGGACAGGACGGCCCGCAGCGCGAGCGCGGACTCCCGGCTCGAGGTGGTGGCCACGCGCAGCAGCAGGCCGTCGTCGGCCGGCGCGGGGCGGCGGTGCCGGGGCTGCGTGCCGCCGGTGCCGAAGGCCCAGCGCATGAACAGGGCCAGCAGGGACAGGACGGTGAAGACGACGATCGGCCCGACGACCCAGTTCACGCTGCCCGCGACCGCCACGGCCGCCACCTCCCGCCTCGCGCCCCACCCCATCGGTGGCCGGCCGTTCGAGTGTTCCACCGGGTGCCGGAGCCGGGGGCGGGGCTGCTACTGGCCGGTAACCGCCCTATCCTCCGTCCATGCCGTTCCCCTCGTCGCCAGAGGAGCGCGACCGTCCCTGGGTCATGCGCACCTACGCGGGCCACTCCTCGCCCGCCGAGTCCAACGCCCTGTACCGCCGCAACCTGGCCAAGGGCCAGACCGGCCTGTCGGTGGCCTTCGACCTGCCGACCCAGACCGGGTACGACCCCGACGACGAGCTGGCCGTCGGCGAGGTCGGCAAGGTCGGCGTGCCGGTCACGCACATCGGCGACATGCGGGCGCTGTTCGACGGCATCCCGCTGGACGAGATGAACACGTCCATGACGATCAACGCGACGGCGATGTGGCTGCTCGCGCTCTACCAGGCGGTCGCCGAGGAGCACGGCCACGACGTCGGCAAGCTGGCCGGCACCACCCAGAACGACATCATCAAGGAGTACCTGTCGCGCGGGACCTACGTCTTCCCGCCCGGGCCGTCGATGCGGCTCATCACCGACATGGTCGCCTACACGGTCACCGCCATGCCGAAGTGGAACCCGACCAACATCTGCAGCTACCACCTGCAGGAGGCCGGGGCGACGCCGGTGCAGGAGATCGCCTACGCCCTGTCCACCGCGATCGCGGTGCTGGACTCGGTGCGCGACTCCGGGCAGGTGCCGCAGGAGCAGTTCGGCGAGGTGGTCGCGCGCATCTCCTTCTTCGTGAACGCGGGCGTCCGCTTCGTGGAGGAGATGTGCAAGATGCGCGCCTTCACCGAGCTCTGGGACGAGCTGACGAGGGAGCGGTACGGGGTCGAGAACCCGAAGCACCGCCGCTTCCGGTACGGCGTGCAGGTCAACTCGCTCGGCCTCACCGAGGCGCAGCCGGAGAACAACGTCCAGCGCATCGTGCTGGAGATGCTCGCGGTGACCCTGTCGCGCGACGCCCGGGCCCGGGCCGTGCAGCTCCCGGCGTGGAACGAGGCGCTCGGCCTGCCCCGCCCGTGGGACCAGCAGTGGTCGCTGCGGCTGCAGCAGGTGCTGGCCTACGAGACCGACCTGCTCGAGTACGAGGACCTGTTCACCGGCTCGGTCGTCGTCGAGCGGAAGGTCGCCGAGCTGATCGAGGGCGCGCGTGCCGAGATGGCCCGCGTCGAGGAGATGGGCGGTGCGGTCGCCGCCGTCGAGTCCGGCTACATGAAGGGCCGGCTCGTCGCCTCGCTCGCCGAGCGCCGGCGCCGGATGGAGAGCGGCGAGGACGTCGTCGTCGGCGTCAACCGGTTCGACAGCACCGAGCCCAACCCGCTGACCGCCGATCTGGACGCCGCGATCATGGTCGTCGACCCGGCGGTCGAGAACGCGGCCCAGGAGGCCGTCCGGAGGTGGCGCGCCGAGCGCGCCCCCGAGCCGGTGCAGCAGGCGCTGGAGCGGCTACGCCGGGTCGCCGGCACCGACGAGAACCTGATGGACGCCACCCTCGAGTGCGCCCGCGCGGGCGTGACGACGGGGGAGTGGGCCGGGGTGCTGCGCGAGGTGTTCGGCGAGTACCGCGCGCCGACCGGTGTCGCCGCGGCCACCGGCGGGGAGGCCGGCGAGGGCCTGGCCGCCGTCCGCGACCGCGTGCGGGCCACCGGGGAGGAGCTCGGCGGCCGGCTGCGGCTCCTGGTCGGCAAGCCGGGCCTGGACGGTCACTCCAACGGCGCCGAGCAGATCGCCGTCCGGGCCAGGGACGCCGGCTTCGAGGTCGTCTACCAGGGCATCCGGCTCACCCCCGCCCAGATCGTGTCGGCCGCCGTCGAGGAGGACGTGCACGTGGTCGGGTTGTCGGTGCTGTCGGGCTCGCACCTGCAGGTGGTCCCGGCCGTGCTGCGCGGCCTGCGGGAGGCCGGCCTGGACGACGTCCCGGTCGTCGTCGGCGGCATCGTCCCCGACAGCGACGCCCGCCGGCTGCGGGAGCAGGGCGTGGCCCGGGTCTTCACGCCCAAGGACTTCGGCCTGACCGACATCATGGGCCAGATCGTCGACGTGGTCCGCGAGGCCAACGGGCTGCCCGCCGACTCCGGCGAGCGGGTCCCGGCGCCGGCCTGACCGCCGTCGGCGATCAGCCGAGCCGGACGACCTCGCCCGTCGTGGCGCTGCGCCGGGCGGCGTCCAGCACGGTCGCGGTGACCACGGCGTCACGGGGGTCGACGGGCACGGGCCCGGTGCCCCGGACGGCGGCGGCGAACGCGGGGTAGAAGACGTCCCACCGGCCGCGCTCGGTGGGCACGACCGCCCCGTCGTCCCCGCGGCGCAGCCGGCCGTACCGCTCCGGGGGCTCGACACCCCAGTGCTCGCCCTCGCCGGCCGGGGTCCGGCCGGCGAGGAGGGCCGCCTCCTGCCCGTCCATGGGGCCGCCGACGACGTAGGCGCTCTCGGTGCCCGAGACCCGGAACCGGTAACCCGGGGCGCCCTGGCTCCAGCTGCCCCACAGGTGGGACCGCCCGCCGTCGGCGTGGGCGAGCGCGACGAAGACGTCGTCGTCCAGGCCGCCGTCGCGCACCCGCCACTCGGCGTAGACCGACGTGACCGGGCCGAGCAGCACGAGCGCCTGGTCGACCAGGTGGCTGTGGAAGTCCAGCAGCGTCCCGCCGCCGGCGGCCGGCGGGCCGGGCTCCGGAGCGAAGCGCTCGAACCGCGACTCGAACCGGGCGACCCGCCCCAGCCGGCCGTCGGCGACCAGCGCGCGCACGGTGCGGAAGTCGGAGTCCCACCGCCGGTTCTGGTACGGCGCCAGGGGCAGCCCCCGGGCCGCGGCGAGCTCCACGCTGCCCCGGGCCGCCGCGGCGTCGAGCGCGAACGGCTTGTCGCAGACGACCGCGAGGCCGAGCTCCAGGGCCTGCTCGGTGAGCGCGGTGTGGGTGCCGGCCGGGGTCGAGATCGCGACCGCCTCGGCGCCCGCGGCCACCAGTTCCCCGAGCGAGTCGAAGGTGGCCACGCGGGGGTGGTCGGCGGCCACGAGGGCCCGCCGTTCGGGCGACGTCGTCACCACGCCGAGGAGGTCGACCTCCGGCGCCGAGGCGAGCAGCGGGGCGTGGAACCACCGACCGCCGAATCCGTAGCCGACCAGGCCGAAGCGCACGGGGTCCATCCCGCGATCATGCACCTCGCGCACCGCGTCGGGCGGCCGGGACGGTCCCGGCTCCGCCGTACCGCAACGTGTGTGCACGGTGACCGACAGCGGTTACCGTGCGGCATGTGGAGTCCCCCCGCGCCGCTGTCGCCGACCCGGCCCGGCTGGCGGCCCTCGCGAGCTACCGGCTCGGGGGCCACGCGGGCAACGACGACCTCGACGCGGTCGTGGCCTACATGGCCCGCGCCCTGGACGCGCCCATCGCGGTGATCAACCTCGTCGGTCCGGACCTGCAGTGCTTCCCGGCGGAGATCGGTGTCGGGGTGCCCTTCTCCGCGGTGCCCGACGAGCTGTCCTTCTGCGCCTACGTGGTGGCCACCGGTGAGCCGCTGGAGATCAGCGACGCGTCGGCACACCCGGTGTTCGCGGAGAACCCGGCGGTGGCCGCCGGGGCCATCCGCGCCTACCTGGGGGTGCCGCTCGTCGACGAGGACGGCTTCGTCCTCGGCTCCCTCGGCGTCTTCGACGACGACGTGCGCACGTTCCTCGGCGCGGACCTCGACGTCCTGCAGATCCAGGTGCGGCTGGTGCGCAGCGTGCTGTCGCTGCGGCGCCAGGTCGCCGCGCACCGCTGGGACGCGCGGCTGCTGGAGCTGCAGAACCGCGCGCTGGAGTGCGTGGCCACCGGCGGTCGCCGGGAGGAGGTCCTCGACCTCGTCGCGGCCGCCGTCCGCGGCATGGCCCCGGACGCCGATGCCGCCCAGCGGCTCGCGCTCGACGACACCGTGGCCCGGCTGTCGGCGATCGCCACCGAGGCCGACGCCTGGCGGCGGGCCCTCACCCGCACCGCCCGGGTGGACCCGCTGACCGGCCTGGCCAACCGTGGCCACCTGATGGCGGCCGGCGAGAAGGCGCTGACCGGGCGGGGCGGCGCGGTGCTGTTCGTCGACGTCGACCGGTTCAAGGAGGTCAACGATCGCGCGGGGCACGCCGTGGGGGACCGGCTGCTGACCCGGCTGGCGCAGCGGCTGGAGGCGGGGCTGACCGGCTTGCCCGGCGCGATCGCGGGTCGGCTCGGCGGGGACGAGTTCGCCGCGGTCCTGCCCGGCCTCACGCAGGAGGAGGCCGCCGCGGTGGGCGAGCGGCTGGTCGACGAGCTCGCCGACGAGGTCGAGGTCGGACGGCGGACGGTGCGGGTCTCGGTCAGCATCGGGCTCGCCCTGGCCGGGCCCGGGGCGACGTTCCCCGAGGTGCTCGCCCAGGCGGACCTGGCCATGTACGGCGCGAAGGCCCGCGGCCGCGGGGTCCTGCACGCCGGCGGCGGCGACCTCCCGGTCCCGCGGGCCGGGGACGACGTCCCCGCGGGCGGTGCCGCGGGGGCCGCCGCTCGGTAGCGTCGGTGCATGAGCGGCATCGCGACCGGAAGCACCAGCGGCGTCCCCCGGGCCGAGCGGGCCGGGGACGTCGTGACCATCACGATGTGCCGGCCGGCGCGGCGCAACGCCCTGTCCCGGGAGCACCTCGGCCAGCTCCTGCAGGCGGTGACCGACGCCGCCGGCACCGACGCCACGGGGATCGTGCTGGCCGCCGAGGGGCCGGTGTTCAGCGCCGGCCACGACTTCGCCGATGTGGCCGGCCGCCCGGTGACCGAGGTGCGGAGCCTCCTGGCGCTGTGCACGGAGCTGATGCAGACGCTGCAGGAGGTGCCGCAGGTCGTGCTGGCCCGGGTGCACGCGCTGGCCACCGCGGCCGGCTGCCAGCTCGTCGCCTCCTGCGACCTCGCGGTCGCCGCCGAGTCCGCCGGCTTCGCCGCCCCCGGGGGCAAGGGTGGCTGGTTCTGCCACACCCCGATGGTCGCCATCGCGCGCAACGTCGGCCGCAAGCGCGCCATGGAGCTGGCGCTCACCGGCGACGTCATCGACGCCTGCACCGCGCTGGAGTGGGGGCTGGTCAACCGGGTCGTGCCCGATGCCGACCTGGACGCCGCCGTCGCCGATCTCATGGGCCGGGCTACGCGCGGGTCGCGGGCCAGCAAGGCCTGGGGCAAGTCGACGATGTACGCGCAGCTGGACCGGCCCGAGCGGGACGCCTACGACGTCGCCGTCGAGGTCATGGCCGCCGCCAGCCAGCTCGACGGCGCCCGCGAGGGGATGACGGCGTTCCTGGAGAAGCGACCGCCGGTCTGGCCCGACTGAGCGGGCCCCTGCACGGGCGCCGGACCGGCGTCGGATAGACAGTGCGGGTGACCGATGTGACCGAGTCCGACGCCGGCTGGCTCGCCCCGGAGGAGATGGACGCCGCCCGCGGGCGGCTGCCGATCGTGTACGTCGACGCGGTGCCGGTGCGGGTGGACGACCAGGGAGCGGTCACCGCCGTGGGGCTCCTGCTGCGGATGGGCGAGGACGGGCAGGTCAAGCGGGCGCTGGTGTCGGGCCGGGTGCTGTACCACGAGCGGGTGCGCTCGGCGCTGCTCCGGCACCTGGAGAAGGACCTGGGCCCGCTCGCGCTGCCGCGGGTACCGCCCGCGCCGCAGCCGTTCACGATCGCGGAGTACTTCCCGACCCCCGGGGTGACGCCGTTCCACGACCCGCGCCAGCACGCGGTGTCGCTGGCCTACGTCGTCCCGGTCGAGGGGGACTGCGCACCGCAGCAGGACGCGCTCGAGCTCACGTGGTTCTCCCCGGACGAGGCGCGCGACCCCGGCGTCCTCGCGGAGCTGGCCGGCGGGCAGGGCGCCCTGCTGCTCCAGGCGCTGGCCCACCTCGGCGTCTAGGACTCCGCGTCCGTCGCGATACCGGAGGAGACCCGTCGGCGTGACGCCTGTGTCGAGTCCCATGAGATGTGTCAGGGATGAAGTCTCATGACATCTGTCGCTTGATCATCACCGTGCCGATGAGGTGTGGTGGGAAGACGAGCGGCGAT
>NZ_JBJNRJ010000037.1:0-48679 GCF_046233715.1 Trujillonella humicola
CCGCGCCCTCAAGCGCCGCCTGGCTCGCATCGTCTTCAACCTGCTTCGACCGACCGACACCGCGGCTGGAACGTGCCTTCCAGCCGCGGCTTGACATAGTAGCAACGCGTGAGGTCACCGCGGCACTGGGACACCCGCCTGCACGCGGCGATCGGCACCCTTCCGGCATCCCCCGCGGACCGGTGGCTGCGCCGGCTGTCGACCGCCGCCGACCACAGCCTGCTCTGGTTCGGCGTCGGCGCGCTCCTGGCCACGCGCAAGGGCGCGCCGCGGCGGGCCGCCATCCGCGGCGCCGGGTCGCTCGTGGTCACCAGCAGCGTGGTGAACGCGCTGCTCAAGCAGGTGTTCGGCCGGCGCCGTCCCGACCTGTCGCTCCTCGGCGAGCACCGGCTGCTGCGGCGAAGCCTGACCACGCACTCCTTCCCCAGCGGGCACGCCGCCTCGGCGGCGGCGTTCGCCACCGGGGTCGCGATGGAGAGCCCGCTCGCCGGCGCGGCGCTGGCCCCCGTGGCCGCGGCGGTCGGCTACTCCCGTGTGCACGTGGGCGTGCACTACCCCGGCGACGTGGTCGCCGGCTTCGCCGTGGGGACGGCGGTGGCCGCAGCCGGGAGGCGGTGGTGGGCGGTCCGGCCACGGACCCCCGCGCGGGTGCGACCGGCCCGCTCGGCGCCCGTCCTCCCCGACGGCGCGGGCCTCGTCGTGGCGGTCAACCCCCGGTCGGGCGCCGAGCACTACGACCCCTCGGCCGAGATCCGGGAGCTCCTGCCGCGGGCCGAGGTGCTGGAGATGTCGGCGGAGCGCGGCGTCGCCGACCTGCTCGGGGAGGCGGCGCGGTCGGGCCGCGCACGGGCGCTGGGCGTGGCCGGCGGCGACGGCTCGGTGGCCGCGGCCGCCGCGGTGGCGGTCGAGCACGGACTCCCGCTCGCCGTCATCCCCGCGGGGACGCTCAACCACTTCGCCCGGGACGTCGGCGTCGAGACCGTGGCGCACGCCGCCGGAGCGGTCACCTCCGGCTCGGCGGTGACGGTCGACGTCGCGTCGGTCAACGGGACGACGTTCCTCAACACCGCCAGCATCGGCAGCTACCCGGAGGTGGTGCGCCGCCGCGACGAGCTGTCCGGCCGGCTGGGCAAGTGGGCGGCCATGACGGTGGCTGCCGCGCAGACCCTGCGGCGCGGGACGCCGGTGTCGCTGCTGCTCGACGGGCGGCGGGTGCGGGTCTGGATCCTGTTCGTGGGCAACTGCGCCTACACCCCGCGCGGCCTCGCGCCCGCCTGGCGGCCGCGGCTGGAGGACGGGCTGCTCGACGTCCAGTACCTGCGCGCCGACATCCCGTTCAGCCGCACGCGGGCGGTGCTGGGCACGCTGCTCGGCGTCTCCGACCGGGTGTCGGGGTACGCCTCGGAGCAGGTGCGCCAGGTCGCGGTCCGCTCGCTGTCGGGCCCGCACGCGCTGGCCTACGACGGCGAGATGGGCGACGCCGCCACCGAGTTCGTGTTCACCAAGGCCGGCTCGCTGACCGTCTACTGCTGCCGGACGACGTAACCCGGCTCCCCTCTTACTGCGTCGTCCGTGCTCTTGCGGCGTTGCAGCACCGCAGGAGCGCGAGGAGGACCGCAAGAGCCGACCCGTTGCGGGTGTTCCCCGCCGGTTGCCGGTCCTGCAGCACCCCCAGCGCACGAACTCGACCCGCGATGGGCCCGATCGGGCGGTCGACGTGGCCCGGGCCCGCTCTCGCGGCGTCGTCCGTGCTCTTGCGGCGTTGCAGCACCGCAGGAGCGCGATGAGGACCGCAAGAGCCGACCCGTTGCGGGTGTCCCCCGCCCGTCGCCGGTCCTGCAGCACCCCCAGCGCACGAACTCCACCCGCAAGGAGCCCGATCCGGCGGTCGACGTGCCCCGGGGCTCGCACTCGCGGTGTTGTCCGGGCTCTTGCGGCGTTGCAGCACGGCAAGAGCACGAGGACGACCGCGAGAGCCAACCCCGTTGCGGGTGTTCCCCGCCCGTTGCCGGTCCTGCAGCACCCCCAGCGCACGAACTCGACCCGCAATGGGCCCGATCGGGCGGTTGTCCACAGCGAGGGCTGCGGTTGGCACCCGCGGCTGGTTAGTGTCCCGACTCCGTGAGGACGGGGAGGTCACGCGTGGCAACCGGGTGGACGGCGCGGACGACGGCGGCGCTCGTGGTGGCCGCGGCGCTGCTCAGCGGGTGCTCGGAGCAGCAGCCGGCCAACGAGACCCTGCCGCAGACGACCGCCGAGCCCTCGCAGACCGCGGAAGCCCTGCCGCCCCTGGGCCCACCCGACTTGCCGATGCCCCCAGAGGCCCGAACGCAGGACGCCGAAGGCGCTGAAGCCTTCGTTCGCTACTACGTCGCCCTCATCAATCGAACCTCAACCATTATGGACGCCGCTCCGATGCGCGAGTTCTCAGACGAGTGCGCAGACTGCGACAGGATCGCGGCCGACACAGAGGAAGATGCTGCCGCGGGATATCGGTACCGGGGCGGCGAGCTGACTATCACCTGGATCCAAGCACTTGAGCCGGACTCAGATGCCGAGGTTGCATTCTTGGCCGATCAAGCAGCCCTTAGTGTCCTCGATGCAGCTGGGCAGCCGGTGCCGGAGTTAACGTTCGAGGCCGTTGATCAGGTGTCTTCGGGAGCGAGTCTTCGCTGGGACAGCGAACTCGCTTCTTGGCTCATCACCGAACTGACCCTCGGATGACGAGCCAGTCAACCCTCGTCAGGATTGCGGCCGCAACCGCTTTCACTCTCGCTTCCGCCACATTTACACCTGCACATGCGGACGATTGCCGGCGCGTGTGCGAGGAACCCCAGGTAGGCATAGGTTCAGGCGCCCTGACCGCAGCATATGTAGCGGTGACCGATGGCGGGGGATTGACCGCGAACAATAGTCCGCCGACTCCGCAACCGTACACATGGCGACTAATCCCACCTTGTGACGCCTGGACCAACAACGACTGCCTAGAGGATTTGGACCAGGCTTGCCAGGCGCCACCAGATCGACTGGTTCGCTTCTTGACCGTTCAGCAGCGGCAATTGGTGCTGCCAGACGGAACGACAGTGGACGGCTTTGTTCTGGATCCACCGCAACCGGCAGGGACGGCCGTCGGCGCGTGGCAGACCTTCACGCGGGGGTGCGTCGACGTCACGGCGTTGAACCCGGCGCCCACGCCGGAGGAGGTGTTCCGCTACTTCGAGCGGCTCCCCCTCCCCCAGCTCCCCACCCTCCAGCAGCCGCCCGGTGACGCGCTCGTCGGCCTGCCGGTCATCTTCTTCACCGACGGCCCGACAACCCAGGGCTACAGCCTCGACATCCGCGGGTTCACGGTCGACATCGTCGCCACGGCCGACGCCTTCACCTGGCGGACCGGTGACGGCACCGACCTCACCACCACCGACCCCGGCGCCCCCTACCCCGACCACACCGTCACCCACGACTACGCGTCGGGCACCTACACCGCCTCGCTCACCACCACCTGGAGCGGCGTCTTCAGCGTCGACGGCGGCGCGAGCGTCGACGTCCCCGGCACCACGACGACCACCGGCCCGCCGGTCACCTTCACCGTCGTCGAGGCCCGCGCCGTCCTCACCGACCCCTACGACTGAGCACACCGCACAGCACGCGCCGACGGGGCACCTCGCCGCGCGCCAGCCCCTACCGTGATCCGCGTGCACCTGTCCGCGGCCGTGGCCTCCGTCATCCGGTCCATGCTCGAGGAGCGTGGCTGGTCAGGGCGGCAACTGGCGCGCGAGACCGGCATCAACCAGGCCAGCGTGGCGCGCAAGCTGCGCGAGGAGAGCCCGTTCGACCTCGACGACCTGCAGGCCGTCGCCCAGGCGATGGGCGTCGAGCTCACCGAGATCGTGCACGCAGCGGCGCGACTGCTGGGCTGACCCGAACCGACCCTCAGGCGCGCCGGCGGGCGAAGCGCCAGGCCAGGATCGCGGCCACCACGGCGGCGAACATCATGCCGACGCCGATCAGCGTGGTCTGCGTCGTCCCGAGCAGCACGAGCACGGCGCCGACGACGACCACGGCGATCATCTCGACGGCCACCACGACCAGCAGCAGTCCCAGCAGCGCCTTCCCCATGCAGGCAGCCTGCCCGCTGCGGGCGCCGTCCGACAGGCCCCCTCACCCCTGGAGGGCAGTCCCCGCTGGGCAGGCGGACGGCCCGTGACGTCACTACGGTCGTGATCACGGGTGTCCGGCCCGCGGACGTGGGCATGAGGACACGGAGACGGTTCGCTCGAAGGAAGAGGTCTGCCCATGTTGGTCCGCCGGATCGCCCGGCCCCTGCTCGCCGCGCCCTTCATCTACGGAGGCATCAGCACGCTGCGCAAGCCGCAGGACCGCGTGCCCGGTGCCGCCCCCGTGGTGGACAAGATCGCCGAGGTGGCCGACGGGCAGTTGCCCGTCGAGGTGCCCAGGGACGTCGAGCAGTGGGTGAAGATCGACGCCGGCGTGAAGGTCGCCGCGGGCTCGCTGCTGGCGCTGGGCAAGCTGCCTCGCCTGTCCGCGCTGGTGCTCTCGGCGTCCATCGTGCCGACCACGCTGGCCGGTCACCGGTTCTGGGAGCACGACGACCCGACCGAGCAGTTCGGCCAGATCTCCAACTTCCTCAAGAACACCGGCCTGCTCGGTGGCCTGATCCTCGCCGCCGTCGACACCGAGGGCCGCCCCTCCGTCGGCTACCGCGCCCGGCGCGCTGCCCAGCGGGCGGCCAAGTCCACCGAGGCCAACTACGAGAAGGCCGCCAAGCGCGCGAGCAAGGCGCACAAGAAGGCGGAGAAGAAGGCCAAGAAGCAGGCGAAGAAGGTCACGAGCTGACCGAGCCACTCCTCCCCGCGGCCGCGCTCCGGAGGATCGCCTTCCTCCTGGAGCGCGCCCGCGAGCCCACGCACCGGGTCGCGGCGTTCCGCACCGCCGCGGCCGTCCTCGACGGCCTGGACGACGGCGAGCTCGACCGGCGGATCCGCACCCGGACGCTCACCGACCTCAAGGGCATCGGCCCCAAGACCGGCGCGGCCATCGTGCAGGCCCACGCCGGCGAGGTCCCGGAGTACCTCCGCACGCTCGAGGAGGCGCACGCCGACCTGGTGGAGCTGGCCGGCGACGTCGCGGAGTACCGCGCCCTGCTGCGCGGCGACCTGCACAGCCACTCGGACTGGTCCGACGGCGGCAGCCCGATCCGCGAGATGGCCGAGGCCGCCATGGGCATCGGCCACGAGTACCTGGCGCTCACCGACCACTCGCCGCGGCTGACCGTCGCCAACGGGCTCACCGCGGCCCGGCTGGAGAAGCAGCTCGACGTCGTCGCCGAGCTCAACGAGGAGCTGGCGCCGTTCCGGATCCTCACCGGCATCGAGGTCGACATCAACCTCGACGGCAGCCTCGACCAGACCGACGAGCTGCTCGGGCGGGTGGACGTCGTCGTCGCCAGCGTGCACTCCGACCTGCGGGCGGAGCGGTCGGCGATGACCGAGCGGATGCTGGCCGCCGTCGCCGATCCGCACACCGACGTCCTCGGGCACTGCACCGGCCGGCTGGTCATCGGCCGCCGGCAGCGCAACGGCACCCAGCGGCCCCGGCCGGAGAGCCAGTTCGACGCCGAGGCGGTGTTCTCGGCCTGCGTCGAGCACGGGACGGCGGTGGAGATCAACTCCCGCCCCGAGCGGCTCGACCCGCCCCGGCGGCTGCTCTCCCTCGCCGTCGAGCTGGGCTGCGAGTTCGCCATCGACACCGACGCGCACGCGCCCGGCCAGCTCGACTGGCAGTCCAACGGCTGCGAGCGGGCGGTGCAGACCGGCGTCCCAGCCGAGCGCGTGATCAACACCTGGACGGCGAACGAGTTGCTCGGCTGGACCGGCTGATCAGCCTCGGCGGGTCCAGCCCTCCCACGCCGAGGCGACCATCTCCTCGACGCCGAACCGCGCCCGCCAGCCGAGTTCGGCGGCCGCCCGGTCGGCGGAGGCGACGACCCGCGGCGGGTCACCGGCGCGGCGCGGCTCGACGACCGGCTCGGCCCACCCCTCGTCCGCGGTGCCGGTGACCGAGCGGATGACCCGCACCATCTCGCGCACCGAGACGCCCTCGCCGCGGCCGATGTTGGCCGTCAGCGCGGTCACCGAGCCCGATCCCAGCGCCTGCGCAGCAGCCACGTGCGCCGAGGCGATGTCCCCGACGTGCACGAAGTCGCGGATGCACGTGCCGTCGGGGGTGTCGTAGTCGTCGCCGAAGACCCGCGGCGGCTGCCGGCGGTCCAGCTGCTCGAAGACCATCGGCACGAGGTTGGACACCCCGCGGTCGGTGAGCTCGGGCGTCGAGGTGCCGGCGACGTTGAAGTAGCGCAGGTTCGCGTAGCGCAGGCCGGTGGCGCGGGCGACCTCGGCGACCATCCACTCGCCGACGATCTTCGACGTCCCGTAGGGGTTCACCGGCCGGCAGTCGACGTCCTCGTCGACGAGATCCAGGTCCGGCGCCCCGTACACGGCGGCGCTGGAGGAGAACACGAACGATCCGACCCGGGCCTCGGTCGCGGCCTCGAGCAGCACCCGAAGGCCTTCCACGTTCTCCCGGTAGTAGTACAGGGGCCGGCGGACCGATTCCTCGACCTGCTTCTTCGCCGCCAGGTGCACGATGCCGCGCACGTCGTGCTCGCGCAGCGTTCGGGCCACCAGGGCGGGGTCGAGCACGCTGCCGGTAACCAGCGGGGTGCCGGGGATGCGCGCCGCGTCGCCGGTGGACAGGTCGTCGAGGACGACGACGTCCTCGCCGGCCGCGCGCATCGCCGCGACGACGTGCGCCCCGATGTAACCGGCCCCGCCGGTGACCAGCCAGCTCATGCCCGCAAGGTAGTGCCCCTCCGGATGCTCACCGCATGACCTCGACGGAGCCTCGACCCGACCGAGAAAAGGTTCGGGCGGGTCACGTCGTCGTCGCCGGCGTGGGGAGGACCCGCTGATCGGGGGCTACCGCCTGAATAGCCGGTATGCCTCCCGCGGTCAGGAGTGCCTCCACATCCGACCAGCTGAGCGTGGGCAGGGATGTGCCGTTCGGCCTGAGAGCGACCGTCGGTGGCAGGACGCGGGTCGGTCCTCACGCCGGGAGACCCGGGCTGTTCTGACGCGAGCGACCGCGAGGGTCTCACCGGCGGAATCCTCCCCGGCCGGGACGGTGCGGCCGTGCGCCGCCTCGCGGGTGGCACGCCCGTCCTGCCCCACGTCGTGACGCGCGCCCTACGGCACGACCGGACCTACGGCCGAGCCCGGTCGCCCGCCTGGGCCAGGACGGCTCGAGGGCCGCCGCCGCCGGTCCTGTCCGGTCAGCCGGCCGCGGCCGGAGCCTCCGGGGCCAGGGACCCGCTGCGGTCGGGCCGGGCCCGCCAGGCCAGGAACACGATGACGGCGCAGCCGATGCCCTGCGCCGCGGCGAGCCCCCACGCGGCCCCCTCGATCCCGAAGATCACGCCACCGCCCACACCCAGCGCGAGCAGCAGCGGCGCCTGCAGCAACGCGATCCTCAGCATGAGGTCGGCCCGCCCCATGGCCATCACCAGGTGGGACGCCCCCAGGGACAGGGCGACGAAGCACTGCATGGTGCCGACCGCGGCCATCACCGCCCGCGCCCCCTGCCAGGAGTCGCCTAGCAGCTCCTCGCCCACGGATGGGGGGATGACCAGCAGGACCGCGACCACGGCCGCGCTCACCGCCAGCGCACCCAGGGACACCAGTGCGGCCGGGCGGCGCAGGGAGCCGGGGCCCGAGCGGGCCAGCCGCCGGGCCAGCAACGGCACCATGAACGCGGTGACCGCTCCGAACAGCACCTGGATCGGACCGAGCACGCTCTGCGCGAAGCGCAGCCCGCCCGTATCGGCGACTCCGACCACCACCACCAGCAGCGACGTGGTGAGGGTCACCGCCCCCATGTTGATCAGGATGCCGGACCCCAGCCGGACGCTGAGACCTGCGTGCGCGCGGAGCCACGCCAGGCTCCGTGCGGCGCCGGACGGCCGGCGGAACTGCCACATCCCCAGGAGCGCCGCCGCCCACGCACCGGCCGCCCAGGCGCCCATGTACCAGACGAGGCTGTCGACACCCGACCAGATGACCAGCGCGATACCGGCGAACTGGACGACGACGCGCAGGCCGTCGTTGACCGTCGCGCGGCGCGCGTCGTTGCTGGCGAAGGCCGCGCTGCGCCAGGCGTCCTGGAGCAGCTGGCCGGGCAGCACGACGGCCAGCATGAGCAGCGCCAACCCCAGATCGCCGCCCAGGACGAGGCCGACGAGCGCGCAGACCACGCCGGAGAGGAGACCCACCCCCGCGGCGCTCGACGCGGCCTGGGCGATGGCCACGTCGCGGTCGGCGGCGGCGGCGGCACTGAACCGGATCGTCAGCGGATCGGTCGTGACCGCCCGCGAGACGGCGATCACCAGGGAGAAGACGAGGAAGGCGTAGGCGAAGGCGCCCCCCACCTGTGCGTCGACGGCGCGGGCCACGGCGATGGTGAGGCCGAAGTTGGCGACGCTCGAGAGCACCTGGGCGGCGATGGTCCAGGCGGCCTGCCGCACGGGCCTGCCCCGCACCTCCGCAGCCGGTGCGGCCGGCGCCGATCCCGCCCGCACGCCGTCCACTCCGCGCGACGGTATCACCGGCCGAGCGGGCGGCGGAGGGTCCGGGACCGCGGACCGACGGAGCGGGTCGTCCCGCCGCCGGCAGCCGCCCGGCACCCGGCACGGCGCCGGGACCCCCTCCTGCCACGCCGCTGCACAGGTGCGTCCTCTCGCTCCCGCAGCCCGACGATCACCCGACCTGCTCGACGAGGGGCCGAGCGACGACCCGGTCTCTTCTGCGCTGGGCGAGCCCGGCCCTGACCCCACGGGTGACCGGGGCCTTGCTGACCCTGGCCAGCGACCACAGCAGGGCAGCGACGAAGCAGAGCCGGTTCGCCGACTCGCGCCCCGCGTCCTCCTCGACCACCCCGCCGTGCAGGACGCTCGCCAGGCCCAGCAGGCCGGCAGCGATCAGGAACGCCACGGCACCGAAGACGTCCCGGTTCAGCGCCTTCTTGCTCCCACCGAGCCGGTAGACGACGTAGACCACCCACATCCCCATGATCTGGCTCATCACCAGGGCCACCCCGAGGACGGTGGGGACGAAGACCACGAAGACGGCGCCGTACTTCAACGCCTGCAGCAGCGGGTAGACGAACATCCGCCGCTCGGTCCTCGTCCGGTTGTAGAGGAAGAACACCGCGCGCAGCACGACGAGCAGCACGGCCCACCCGATGCCGGCCCGGAGCAACTCGTCGGTCCCGAGTTCCCCGAGGAGGACGGCCGCGCCCAGACCGGCAGCCGCGAACGCAGCGGCCCAGATCCACGCCTGGAGCCGGATCGGGTACTCCCGGTACCGCGAGACGTTCGGGTCGAGGACCGGGCGCTCCTCGGACCGCGCGGCGACCATGTCGTTCTCGAAGTAGCCGAGCTCGTAGACCGACATCACCGACAGCAGCAGCAGCGGGGCGATCAGCCCGAAGTGGAGGAGGCTCGTCAGGTCGTAGCTGACGGCGATGGCGATGACGAGAGCGTCCACCAGGAGGAACTGGTCCAGCGCGTACCAGGGCGAGAGCTTGACCCGCGCCGTGTAGCGCATCGGGATGTAGAGACGCTCGCGGGCGAGCATCCGCTCCCCCTGTGGCGGGACCAGGAGACCCGAGCGGCACGCCCCGAGCAGGTCGGCGTCGTCCAGCGAGTCGGAGACGAAGACGGCCCGGGCCACCCCGCCCGCGCCGACGCCCTCGACCGCCGCCGCCGTCTTGCCACCGGCGAACCAGGACGGTCGAGGAAGCAGCGGCGTCGCCAGCAGTCCGGCGGACTCGTACTCGCTCCCTCTCACCAGTCCGCTGATCACGAACGCCATGCCGAAGGAGATGATCGTCAGCCGCGACCGGTCGACGTCGGCGAAGAGAGCGGAGATCTCGGTGGCGCGGTGCCGCTCGAAGAGGGCAGGCGCCGACCGGCGCCACCGGAACACGTTCCAGGGCGTCAGGACGACGATCAGGACGACGCACAGGTAGTCGCGGACGCGGAAGCCGCGACCACGGGGGACCAGCCGCCAGGGCAGGCAGCCGCGCACCAGGAAGTCGATGACGGCGACCACCGGGGACGGTCGGCAACTGGAGATGAAGAGCTCGGTGCTGTTCCCGGCGAAGAGCGTGTGGTCGAAGTCGACGAGGACGGGCGCGTCCGGCTCGGCGATCCGTCGCCGGACCGCGTCGACGGTGACCGGCTCCTGCCGCCGGACGTCGAGGAAGTCCGGCTCGACCTGCTCGATGGTGTACTCGGACATACCTCGGATTCCCGGCGGTCAGCCCCGTGACCTGCGCTGTAGGGCGAGGCGCGCCCCTGCTGACGGGCGCTGAGCCGGCGTCCCGCGCAGCGCCAGCGCCCTCCTCGCCCGTCGAAGCATAGAGGCCGACGGTGCACCTGGGGCGCGCGCGTCCCACGGGACGAGAACCGCGACGATGCGGACGGGCACACGGAGCCGGTCGCGGGCGACCACCCGCGCCGGGTCGGTGAGGACCCGGGACGAATGCGCGCCGGGTTCACCCGGACGGGGCAGAGCGGCTGTCGCCACCGCCCGAGGCTGCCTAGCGTCCGGACGACCGGCGCGGAAGCCCGCCGCCGATCGGTGTCCGACTACCGGAGTGGGAGCACGTGTCCGACCGACCGCACGACACCCGCATCCTGCAGGCCACCGAGCGGTTGCGAGCCCGTCTCGCGACCCGCCGACGCGCCCCGGAGCGGTGGCGCGGCGGGCCTCCCTGGTGGCCGGTCGCGCTCGTGGTCGCGCTGCTGCTGATCACCGCGGGGGTCGTCGTCCTGGTCCCGGGCGACGGCGGACCCGCGAACGAGGAGCGGCCTCTCCCCACCGCCCCGACGGACGACGCGACCGGTCCGGACGCCACCCCCGGGGACCCGGCTCCCCAGCCGGCCTGTCGCTCCGGCGCCCTGGTCCAGGTGCACGCGCCGGCCCCGGACGCGCAGCTGCGCCCCGGGCACGTGCTGGTCACCGGGACGACGGCCGACCCCGACCGCTCCCTGCGCTGGACCGTGTCCCGTGCACCCGCCGGCACGCAGGTCACCTCGGGGTTCGTGCAGCCGAGCGATCTCGGTGCCGGCAGCGCCTGGTCGACGGTCGTCGAGCTCGCGCCCGGCGCCTACGAATTCACCGTCTCGCTGGTGGGGGACGGCTCGGTCGCCGACCCCTGCGCGACGGCCGGGACCTCCTTCTCCCTGGCGGGATCGGTGACGGGCCCCACCTGGAGGTCCGGCGCTTCCGGGAACGAGGTGCCCACCGGGGAGTTCGCGGCCTGGCGTGGGACCGATCTGCCCATCGCCGGGGCCTGGGCGGACAGCAACCAGGGGCAGCTGGCGCTGTGGCAGGTCCGGCCCGACGGTCAGTACGGCGGCTGGACGGCCGACCTCGACTACGCCATCGGCGCGATCGAGCGCCACGAGAGCTGGGCCGCGGCCGCCCGGGGGGCCTACGACGCCCGGTGGACACGGTCGCTGCAGGAGCTCGCGAGGTCGTGGGAGGGGCGGCCCGGCACCCTCTACCTGCGCCTCGCGCACGAGTTCAACGGGACGTGGTTCCCCTGGAGCGTGACGGCCGGCGAGTCCGCCGACTTCGTCGCCGCGTGGCAGCGGTTCCGCGCACTCCAGCTCACCTGGTTCCCGGCCGCCCGGCTGGTGTTCACCCCTAACTACGAGACGCCGGCCGAGCAGCGCCTCGACTGGCGCACGTTCTTCCCGGGCCCCGAGTACGTCGACGTCATCTCGATCCCCTACTTCAACGCCTGGCCCTACGTCGACACGCCGGAGGAGTTCTGGCAACGCGCCTTCGCCGTCGACAGCTTCGGCGCCCCGTCGGGGATCCACCGCCACCTGGAGTTCGCCCGCAGCGTCGGTCTTCCCCTCGCCGTCAGCGAGTGGGGTCCGCACGCGCGGTTCGGTGACGCCGGCGTGTACGTGGAGGAGATGAACCAGTACTTCCGCATCACCGCCGGGGACGGTCCCGGGCAGTTGCTCTACGAGATCCTGTTCAACGTGCCGATCGACGGCAACGCGTTCGCTCTCATGCCGGCGACCCGGTCGCCGATCGCCGCGGACCGGTACCGAGAGCTGTGGTGACCCGTGGGGACCTGCCGCCCCCGCGCTCGCTCAGCCACCGAACAGTTCGAGGTAGCGCTCGGTCGACCGGGGGAACTCGCCACCCATCAGCCGATGGCTTCCCTGGCTGTTGTCGTCCTCGAAGTAGGCCTGGTAGCCGACCGCGTTGGCCGGGTCGGCGATGAAGCGGGCCATCTGCTCGATGTAGAAGGGGTTGTCGCCGCCTCCGGTCCCGTCGAAGCGTTCCCAGACGCCCCATTCGGGCAGGGAGAGGAGCTTGCCCCGCGAGGCGGCGAACTCGCTCCAGAAGCGGAGGCCGCGGTCTCCGCCGTAGACGACGTCGTCCCACGCCCGCTGGTGGTAGTCCTGGGCGCAGTCCCCCGTGCAGCCGGACGGGACCGGGTAGACCGAACCCGCCACGTCGTAGGCGTCGACGCCGACGTAGTCGACGTAGTCGTCGCCGGGGTAGAAGTCCACCGGGTCCATGCCGCGCGAGTTCCCGTTGTTGACGTTCCAGTCGAACTGGAACGCCTGGCCCGGGACCGAGCGCATCGCGTCCACGATGCGCTGGAAATAGCGGATCCAGGTCTCCGCGTCCGTCGTGTACCAGGGCCAGGACTCGAGGTTGAACTCCCAACCCACGCGCAGGACGGAGTCCTCGAGCCCGTACGCCACCATCCGCTCCCCCAGCGTCCGGAAGTACTCGTCGTACTCCCCGCGCGCGCCGGCCTCGATGCTGACCCCGTCCACCTCCTCGGGGAGCATCGCCAGGCCCATCACGAGCCGCCGACCCGCCTGCTGCCACTCCTCCAGGAGGTAGTCGGGGGCGGAGATGTCGAACCAGTTGGCCCTCGCCGGGATGTCGACGACGAGGTCGAGGGGGCGACCGAGCCACGCCTCGTACGCCTCCACCTCCTCGGCGTTGGTGCTGCGGAAGACCCCGACCATGGCGCCCTCCCATCCCGGGCGGGGCGGCCCCGCCTCGGACGTGCCACCCGGGCCGTCCTCGGAAGGGTCGTCCCGGCCGACGACCAGCCAGGCGACGAGCGCGGCGACGACCAGGACCGCGGCAGCCAGCACCCATCCCCGGCGCCGCGGGCTGCCCGCCCCCCCGGCCCGCCGCGCGGTCCCGGGAGCGGCGTCCGGCCGCTGCGTCGACGAGTCGTTGCCTGCCTGAACCACGCCGTCTCCTCGACTTCCTCCGGTACCCGGCCCGCGCACGTCACGCTGATCCCGATCAGCCCCAGGCGTATGCAGGGTGCTCTACAGGCCGAACGCCGTGGCGCGCCCTTCCGTGCCATGGACGAGCTGTCGCCCGCGAGGGTGAACCCCGCGTCATCAAAGGGTCAACAGAGGGTAATTTACCTGCTAGGACCACGTGTGGTGTCGCCCTTCCGGGCGACCCTGGACCGAACGGAGCGCCGGTGCCCGAGAATCTGCACGGCAGGAGCGTCGATGTGGAGCTCGTCGTGGTCGGCTACCGCAGCCGCCCGCAGGTGGCGGCGCTGCTCGCGGGCCTGCCGCCGGACCTGCCGGTGGCGGTCGTCGACAACTCCGACGGCAGCGACGGCCTGGAGGATCTCCTCCGCGGTCGGCCGCACGCACGCTACCTGTCGGGCGGCGGGATCGGCTTCGGGCAGGCGGCCACCGCGGGTGTGCGGTCGTCGTCGGCCGACGTCGTCGTCTTCGTCAACCCCGACGTCCGCCCGACGGCCGCAGACATCGCCACGCTCGTGAGCGACGTGGTGGACGATCCGCGGTGCGCGGCGAGCGCCGCCGTCCTGGTCGAAGGCGAGGACCGGATGCAGATCGGGATCGGGGGCTGGGAACCGACCGTGCGCCGCGCCGCAGTCCACGCCCTCGGGCTGCACAAGATCTGGCGCTCGGCCGGCCTCTTCGCCCGGCCCCGCCGCGGCGAGCAGTTGACCGTGGACTGGGTGAGCGGCGCCTGCATGGCGGTCCGGCGGACCACCTTCCTCGAGTTGGGGGGCTTCGACCCCGACTTCTTCGTCTACAACGAGGACATGGCGTTCGGGCGCGCCTGCCGGGAGCGCGGGCTGCGGCAACGGCTCCGGACCGACGTCGTGGTCCCGGGAACGAGCGGGGGCTCCGGCGCACCGTCCCTGGAGATGATGCGCCTGCGAGGCGCCTCGATGACCCGGTACCTGCGGAAGTACTCCTCCACCCCCACGGCCGCAGCCACCGCCGCGCTGCTCGCGGTCGGCTACTCCGTTCGCGCCCTCGCGGTCAGGCTGCGCGGGGATGTCGCCCGGTCACGGGAGCACACGTGCTACGTGCGCGGCCTCCTGACCGGGCGGGCCACTGTCGGCGGCCGCGTGGTGACGGAGGGGCGACCGCGTCCACACGAGCCCGCGGCGGCCTGACCGCGCCCGCGGTGCGCCGGGTCAGCGCTCGGCGACGGCGCCCACCGGTGGTCCGGCGGCCCGCGCACCGGCGGGCGCCGTGGACGGAGCCCGCGGAGCGGGACGTCGCCGGCGGCCGGCCGGCTGCGTGACCACCGCCCCGGCCAGGGGACGGCCGGCCGCGGCGACCCGCTCGCGCAGCAGCCGCACGGCGGCCGGGGCGTCGTCCGGGCCGGCCACACCGACGACGACCGCCGCCTCGCGGAGCAGGCTGAACGCCCGGGCGCTGTCCGCCACCGGTCCGCCGTGCAGCAGGACGAGATCGAACGCCCCGGTGAGGCGGCCGAGCGCCCGGGTGACGGCGGCCTCGGGGGCCGGCCGCTCGTCCTCCCCGAGAACGGCGACGTGCAGCGCCGGCCCTCGCCGGTCGGGCCGCTCGACGCCGACGAGCACCTCGCCCTCGGCCACGGACGGGTCGGCCAGCGCGTCGAGAGTCCGCTGCGGGGGATGCGCGCCGAGACGGCCGAGCACCTCACGTCCGGGCTCGGCGTCCACCACGAGCACGCGCAGCCCGGCGTCCGCGGCCGCGACGGCGAGCCCCTCGGCGACGGCGGGCGCACCGCTGTGCCGGCTCACTCCACTCAGCAGCACGGGGCCCCGACGGTCCTCGACGGCGTAGCGCAGGGCCACCAGGGCGAGCGCGAACCTGCCGGCGTCGGGCTCACCCGCGCGGCGGCCGGTCCGGGGACGTACCGGCACCGTGGCGAGGACGGGAGCCGCGATGGCCTCGGGCAGCGACACCTCCGCCGAACCGTCACCGCGCCGCCACACGGCGATGCCGCCGGCCAGCAGGGCGGCCACGACCGCCAGGAGCAACGCCGATCGGGCCGGGTTCGGTCCCGCCGCCTGGTCGGGGACCGCGGCCGACTGGACGACGGCCACGCCGTCGCCGTAGCTCGCAGCCCGCGCGCGGATCTCCTCGATGATGACCGGATCGGTGGTCGCCGCCTCCGCAGCGCGCGCCCGGGCCGCCACCCGGTCGAGGACGAAGCCGCGGTAGGCATCGACGACGGCGTTGGCCCGGGCCGCGGCCGCTTCGGCCGTCGAGGCCGTCGCGGTGACCGTCAGGACGTCGGCATCGGCCGAGGCGGACACGTCCATCGCCTCCGCCAGCTCGATGTTGGTGGTGCCGTCGTCCAGGGCCTCCACCGCCGTGTCGAGGACCTGCGGCGCGAAGAGCACCGAGAGCTGGTTGGCGACGTAGCGGGTGGCCTCGCCGAACGACTGCCGGCCCAGCGGGTCGAACTCCTCGGTCGAGGAGAGGACGACCTCGCTCTCGGCCCGATAGGTCTCCTGCTGGCTGGCGGTCACCACGTACCCGCCGACTCCGGCCACGACGACCGCGCAGAGGATCAGCCAGCGGGCGCGCCACAGCGCACGAAGCACCACCGACCCGCTCGAGTCGGTCGTCGAGGGACCGCGCACACTCTCTCCTCTGCCGTTCGGGTTGATGTCCGTGAACCGGGTGATGGGGTAGCCCGACCGTGTCGATCGGCCCCGTGCGCGGCTGGACCGTGTCTAGAGTTTGACACGGCAAATACGCGCTCGGGGCCCTCCCCGGGCCCAATCCCCCGGTGAGGTGACATCGGTCGTGCCACACGCGCCAGGCCCGGGCCCCGGCTCTGCGGCTCCGGTCGGGCGACTGCCCGCCGAGCCGAGGGTGGGGATGGTGGTCCCCTGCAAGAACGAGGGCAGCACCATCCGACGATGCCTCGAGGCCCTACGGCGGGAGGGGCCCGCCGGAACACGGATCGTGGTCGTGGACAACGGGTCGACCGACGGCAGCCCGCAGATCGCGCGTGGCCTCGCCGACGAGGTGCTGGAGATCGCGGAGGGCACCATCTCCACGCTGCGCAACCGCGGCGCGGACGCGTGTGGCGCCGTCGACGTCCTGGCCTTCGTCGACGCCGACACGGAGGTCGACGACGGCTGGCTCGCCGCAGGACTGCAGGCGCTCGCCGACGGAGCCGACCTGGTCGGCTCGCGCAGCCGCGCGGCCGCGGACGCGCCGTGGGTCGCCCGCCGCTGGGCCGAGGTCGAGGCGGCCCGCGCGCACGCCGGATCGCGGGTGTGGAGCCAGCACCTGCTGATCCGCGCCGAGACCTTCGCCGCCGTCGGCGGCTTCCCGCAGCGACCAACCGGGGAGGACGCCGAGCTGTCCATCCAGGTGGAGGCGCGCGGAGGGACGGTCGCTCTGGTCCCGGGCATGGGCGCCGTCCACCACGGCTTCCCGGGCGACCTGCGCTCGTTCCTGCGCAGGGAGCGCTGGCACACGAGGGCCCCGGGGTGGTACCCCCGCATGGCGCGGGGAAGTCGGGCGCTGGTGCTGGCCGGCGCCGGCTGGGCGGGCGTGGGGACCGTCGCTGCCCTCTCCGCCACGTTCGGTCGCCGGCCGAGGGCCTTGGCCGGTTGGGCCGCGGCGACCACCCTCGCCGTTCCCGCGCTCGGGCTGGTGGCCTCGCGGGACCCGCGGCGGATGATCACCGACGGAGCCCTGCTGTCGCTGTGGACGGGCGTGCGCGTGCTCCGGCTCCCGCAGGAACTGCTCGGCGACCGCCTTGACTGAGGTCCTGGGCCCGGCCCGCGCGGCCGAGCCGGCGCCCGGCGATCCACCGCCCGCCGCAGCTCCTGCCTCCCGGCCGTTGCCCCTGCGCGGCATCACGGCGCTGCTCGTCGTGCTGGTGCTGACCCAGCGCATCGGGATCCCGCTGGGGGAGAACTCCGTCTCGGTCGCCATCCCGCTGGTCTACGCGGGTCTCGCCCTGCTGCTGGTGCGCCACCGGCTGGGCGTCAGCCGGCTGCGGCTGGAACTCCTCCTGCTGGCGCTGGTCGGCGTCATCACGGCCACGGTGGTGGTCAGCTCGCAGCAGATCACCGTCTCCATGACCTCCTTCCTGCTGCTGCTGGTCATCTACGTGCCCTGGGTCCTGCGGTTGCGGTGCGACCCGGCTCAGGCCCGGGACGGTCTCGCCCACGTCGGGCGGGGCTTCGTGCGCCTCATGGTGGTGCTCGCGCTCGTCGGTGTCGGGCAGCTGGCCACGCAGCTGCTCGGGGTCTGGCGCTACGAGGACTACCTGCTCGAGTGGCTGGGCGAGGACTGGCTGGTTCCCGGCTACAACATCAGCATCCCGCTCGTGTACGACTCCCCGACGTACAAGGCCAACGCCTTCGTCATCCTGGAGCCGTCGTTCCTGTCGCAGCTGTGCGCCCTGGCCGTCGTCATCGGGCTCGTCCTGCGGGTCCGCGCGTGGCAGCTGCTGATCCTGGTGGCGGGGATGGCCTCGTCGGTCTCGGGCACCGGCATCATCCTGCTGGCCGTCGGCGCGCTGCTGGTTGTCCTCCGCGCGCCGCGCGCGCTGCGCCCCGGCTACGTCGTCGCCGGGCTCGTCGCCGTGGTCCTGGTCCTGCTCAGCCCGGTGGCTCCGCTGCTGCTCGAACGCAGCGACGAGACGACGCAGCAGGGCAGCAGCGGTTACCAGCGATTCGTGCAGCCCTACGACGAGGTACTCGCCGGCCTGGAGGACGAGCCGCTGCGCTACGCCTGGGGGGCCGGGGCCGGGACCTCCGAGCGCCTGCTCGACTCCTCCCGGGGAGGGACCCAGATCGGCCAGGCCGCCGTGTACACGACCGTGCCGAAGCTGGTGTTCGAGTACGGCCTGATCGCGGGCGGGTTGTTCGCCCTCTTCATCGTGGTGAGCCTGCTCGACCGCGTCCCGTGGCGGGTCGTCCCGGGAACCCTGCTGGTGATGACGTTCTTCCTCTCCGGCGCCCTGCTCCAGCCGCAGACGGCCTACCTCGCGTGGCTGCTCACCGCGTTCTGGACGGCGAACACCGACGGCGACGGGCCGCGATCCGCCTGAGCGGTCGCGGCCCGTGCGCGGTCAGGCGCGGAAGTGCTGGCGGTAGGCCGCCGCCGCACGCGGGTTCTGCTCCGGCCCGAAGATCGACCCGGCGTAGTAGGAGGCGGGCTCGTTGAAGTAGGCCTCGTAGGCCAGCAGCGGGCCCAGCGAGCGGAAGAACTCGGCCATCTTCTGGATGTAGAAGGCGTTGTCCCCGCCGTTGTTCCCGGCGTGCGCCGTGCCGGGGTACACGCCCCATTCCGGCACGCTCAGCAGCTTGCCGCGCTCACGGGCGAAGTCGACCCACGAGCGCAGACCGCCCGGACCGGCGTAGTGGGCCTGCCAGTCGGCCTCGGTGCGCACTCCCGGCCACATGTCGTAGGAGTCGACGCCGATGATGTCGACGTAGGCGTCACCGGGATAGGCCTGCCGGGCGTCGGCGACGCTCTGCCCGACGCCGCGGTTGACCGTCCAGTCCCACCGCAGACGGGGGGCGGTCTGCTCGGCCGAGCTCACGATGGCCCGCCAGCACTCCGCCCACGCGGCGGGGTCGTAGGCGCTCCACTTGTACCAGTTGCCGTTGAACTCCCAGCCGAGGCGGATGATCGACTCGTCGTCGAGGCCGGCCGCGACGATGTTGCGCCCGAACTCGCGCCAGCGGTCGTTGTAGGCGCCCCGGGCGCAGTTGGCGATGGTGGCCGAGCCGTCGCCCTCGGGCACCATGGCGACCCCGAACACCTTGGTGTACGGCGTGCCGGCCCAGGCGTCGTAGAGCCAGGTGGGGTTCACGATGTCGTTCCAGCTGTTGCGCGCCGACCAGTCGACGACCACGTCGAGCCCGCTCCCCCGCCACTGCCCGAACGAGGCGTAGGTGGCGGCGTTGGAGCCGGGGATGTAGACCCCGCTGCGCCAGCTGAGCCCGGAGTGGTGCGGCAGCGAGCCTGCCGAGGCCACCGGGACCGGCGCGGCCGCAGCGCCGCCCGAGGGCGCCGACTGCGGGGAGGATCCCGGCGCGGGGGACGATCCACCGGTGGCCGGCGGGGTGCTCCCCGCAGGCGCGCTGCTCCCGGACGAGCCACCGGCCGCGGTCGACGGCGCCGCCCCCCTCTCCCGGACCGGGCCGGAGGAGCCGGGAGCGGTGGCCTCCGGGGCACCGGCTGCGCCTCCGCCGGCTCCGGCAGCGGCGTCCGCTGCGCCGGGCGCGGCGTGGGGGGCCCTCGCCGGCGGCCCCGGCGGCACGCCGCGGCCGACCGAGGGGATGGTCGGATCGGTCGCCTGATGGCTCGCCGTGGTGCGGTCCGCGACCGGTGCGGGATCCATGGTGCCGACGACGGCGAAGCCGGTGGCGGCCGTGGTCAGGATGACGGCCGCCACGGCCAGCGAGCCCACGCCACGGGTGGACGGCGGGGTCTCCCGTCGAGACCGCCTCGAGCGGCGCCCGGCCGGGTGGGGCCGGTGCTGGGCAGGGGTCACTCGCGAGGAGCGGGGGAAGAGCACGGTGCCTCCGGAGCCTGGCAGGGCCAGACGAATTGCGTCGATGTCGTTTGGCACCCTGGCACATGCGCAGCGCATCGGGAAGGTCACGGTGGGTATGCGGTGGACTCCTCCGTCACGTCCGTCCCACGAGTGACGTCGTCACCAGGCAGTTACCGGGCGATCGCAGAACGTTGTGACGTGCCACACCGTGCGCAGCACGCGGACGGCACCGGACTTCCGACGCTGCCGTCGGGACGAGCACGGGGACTCACCACCAGGACACGGCGGGACCGAGACGCGCGACCGGGCCGGCCCCGCACGTGGGCCGGCCCGGTCGGGCATGCGCCCGGCGTCGCGGGTGTCCGCGACGTCGGGCGTGGTGCGCCTACGCCGTCGCGGCGCTGCCGCCGAAGAAGAGCTCGTCCTGCTCGGCGCGCAACCGGTCGACCAGGCGCCCGTCGGGCACCTCGACGTCGTCGTAGCCGAGGACGTCGTCCTTGCGCACGTCGCGCAGCAGGCGGCACCCCTCGGCGAGCCCGAGCGGCAGGAGGCGGTCGCGATGGGTCACGTCGGAGCGCTCCGCCTCCCCGTAGTACGTGTAGCCGCCCGGGGCGTCGAGGACCGTCCCCGCCTTCAGGTCCGTCTTGGCCATCGTCACCACGTCGACCTGCGGCGCGCCCGCCGGACGGATGGCGGGGTCGCCCAGCAGCGCGACGCGCGCCACCGTCGTCGGCACCTCGAAGTGGCACAGGTGATAAGGCGTGTAGAAGCTGTAGAGGGGGCCCACGCCGAGCTTGTACAGCTCCAGGTAGTGCCGCTGCCGGGGGTCGTCGTGCTCGGCAAGGACGTACACACCCGGCCCCGGCTTGCTGCCGACGACGTAGTCGACGGCGCCGCCCATCGCCCGCAGCTCGTCGACGTCGTACATGCCGGTCAGGTCGTCGACGTGCCCGTGGTGGTCGCGGCCCAGCATCCCCCGCTTGTGCACCGTGAAGCCGGCGGCGTTGGCGACCAGGGCCTCCTCGACGCTGACCTTGGTGCCGTCGGCGAAGCTGGTCACCATCCAGGGGTCCTGGCCCCACCGCTCGGCGAACCCCTGCTGGGTGGTGGGATTGCGGTACGGGTCCTGCAACCCCTTGATGTTGCCGGCGACGAGGGGTCGCAGCCCGATCTGGCGGACGAAGCGGATGAGGTTCATCTGCACGGCCGGCTGGTCGCCGTCGGCACCGGAGTACCCGACGCCGGCCGCGTCCGCCTTGGTCACCAGCAGCGGCCCGAAGGTGGCATCGACCTCGGCGTTGAGCAGCACGAGGTGCTTGCCGCCGGCGATGCAGGCGAGCGCCAGCTCGGCCCCGAACGCCACCGCACCGGTCGCGTCGACCACGACCTCCACCGCGTCGCTGGCGGTCAGCACCGTGGGGTCGTCGGTGATCGCAACCTGCCCCGCCGCGGCCAGCCGATCGACGTCGGCAGGCTTCTCCGCCGCGGCCGGCTGCCCGCCGACGGCGGCGACGGCGTCGTGCGCACGGGACGGCGTCCGGTTGGAGACCGCCACCAGCTGCATGCCGGGGGTGCTGTTGATCACCTGGTTGATCAGGCCCCGGGCCATGAAGCCGGCGCCGACCAGACCCAGTCGCACCGGCCGCCCCTCGGTCTGCCGGCGCTGCAGCAGCGTGTCGACGACCATCACGCGGGTGCTCCCGCGGCGAAGGTGGCGGCGTTGGTCTCCGGGTCGAAGGCCGGCCAGGCGGCGTCCTTGTCGCTGATGACCTCCACCTCCCGCGGCCAGGCCAGCCCGAACGCCGCGTCGTCGTACCGGTAGCCGATCTCGGCGCCCGGCGCGTAGGGCACGCTGACCATGTAGAGGATCTCGGTGTCGTCGGTCAGCGTGAGGTAGGCGTGGGCCAGGTGCGGCGGCAGGTAGAGACCGTGGCGGTTGTCCGCGGTGAGCTCGACCATCACGTGCTTCAGGTAGGTCGGCGAATCGGGCCGGACGTCGACCGCGACGTCGACGATCGCGCCACGCGTGCACCGGATGAACTTCGACTCGGGGTGACCGGGCAGCGACAGGTGCAGGCCCCGCAGCGTGCCGGCGCGGTGGTTCCAGGAGACGTTGCACTGCGCGACCGCCGGCTGCATGCCCAGCGCCTCGAACTCGGCCGCGTCGAACGACCGGGCGAAGGCCCCGCGGTCGTCGGTGAACGGCTCCATCTCGACCAGGTGCACGCCGGCGACGTCGAGCTCGGTGTACTTCATCGGCTCGCCCAGTAGAGCTTCTCGTCGACCTGCCCGGTGCGCATCAGGTACTCGATCTGCTTGAGCCGGGTGTGCCCGCGCCCGGTGAAGGTGGCCTCGTCCAGGTCGATGGACTCGAAGACGCGGCGGAGCTGGGCTGCGCCGGCCTTGGCATCCCAGTCGGTGTCGTAACCGGGCAGGACCTCCCGGATGTGGTCGAAGGCGACCCGGTAGCTGCGGTTGTCGGCGCTGGGATCGCCGAAGGAGAGGTCGCACCCGGGGAACTCGGCCGCAACGATCTCGGCGATGTCGCGGACCTGGTAGTTGTTGCCCTCGCTGCCCACGTTGACGACCTCGCCGTGCACCCGCTCGCGCGGGCTCTCCAGCGTCATCCGGATGGCCTTGGCGATGTCGAGGGCGTGCACCAGCGGCCGCCACGGCGAGCCGTCGCTGGTCATCGCGATCCGCTTCGTCGTCCACGCCAGCCCGGCGAGGTTGTTCAGCACGATGTCGAAGCGCATCCGCGGGCTGGCACCGAATGCGGTGGCGTTGCGCAGGAACGTCGGGGAGAACGCATCGGAGGCCAGGGCCGAGACGTCGCGCTCGACCAGGGCCTTGCACCGGGCGTAGGAGGTCTGCGGGTCCACGGGGCTCGACTCGTCCACGGTGCCCTCGGCGACGCCGTAGACGCTGCACGAGGACATGTAGACGAACCGCGAGACGCCGGCTTCCTTGGCCACCCCGGCCAGGTGCACCGACCCGGCGTGGTTGATGTCGTAGGTGACGTCGCCGATGAGGTCACCGATCGGGTCGTTGGACAGCTCCGCCATGTGCACGACGGCGTCGACACCCTCGAGGTGCTCGCGCCCGAGCCGGCGGATGTCCAGGGCCAGCGTCTCAGGCACGTGCTCCACGCCCGGGTACAGCCACCCGTACTTGTAGTACCCGGTGTCCACCCCCACGACCTGGTGGCCTGCTCGCAGGAGTTCCTGCGCCGTGAGGCACCCCAGGTAGCCCTCGGTCCCCGTGATCAGCACTCGCACGTCGGCCCTCGCATCACTCGTCGCTGTGCCCGGCACGCTACCGCGCACCACCCCGGCGGAGTCACGCAGCGTTAGCAGAACGGGTGAATTTCGACTACCTGCGTGGTCGGAGACTCACTCAGCGTGCCAACGTGCGTGCCGGTATCCGTCCTCTGATCGCCCGGCGGCCGAGGCCGCGGGGAGGATCGGGCATGACGACGACGGCGGGAGCCCGGGAGGTGGTGGCACGGTGAAGGTCGTGCTGTTCTGCGGCGGTTACGGCATGCGCATGCGCGACGACGTCGACGACATCCCCAAGCCGATGCAGATGATCGGCGACCGCCCGCTGCTGTGGCACGTGATGCGGCTGTACGCCCACTTCGGGCACAGCGACTTCGTCCTGTGCCTGGGGTACGGCGCGCACCACGTCGTCGACTTCTTCCGGTCCTACGACGAGACGCGGTCGAACGACTTCGTCATGCGCAAGGGCGGCAGGGACATCGAGCTGCTCTCGTCCGACATCCCGGACTGGACGATCACGTTCGTCCACACCGGCCTGGAGACCCCCATCGGCGAGCGCCTGCGCCGGGTGCGCGACCACGTGGCCGACGAGGACGTGTTCGCGGCCAACTACGCCGACGTCCTGACCGACGCGCCACTGGACCTGATCGAGCAGCGCTTCCGCGCGTCGGGCGCGATCGGCTCGCTGCTGGCCGTCCCGCCGCAGGCCGCCTTCCACCTCGTCGAGACCGACGACGACTGCTACGTGCAGGACATCGTCGACGTCTCGACCCTGCCGGTGCAGGAGAACGGCGGCTACTTCTTCTTCACCCAGGAGCTCTTCGACCACCTGCACGAGGGCGAGGACCTCGTCACCGACGCCCTGCCCCGCCTGGCGGCCCGGCGGCGCCTGCTGGCCTACCCCTACCGCGGCTTCTGGAAGCCGGCGGACACGGTGAAGGAGCGCAGCCAGCTCGACACGATGGCGCGTCACCACCGGCGTCCGTGGGCCCTGTGGGACGAGGCCGACCCGCGCCGCACGGGTGGCAGCGGCGTGCCGGCGGGTGGCTCGGGCGCGGGTTCCTGACCCGGTGCTGCGCCTGACGCTGCCCCGCCGCCCGCTGCGCCTGGCCCTGATCGGCGCGCACTGCGACGACATCGAGATCGGCTGCGGCGGGCTGGTCCTCGACCTCGCCGGCCGGGGCGCCCTGGCCTCCGCCGAGGCCCTCGTCCTCTCCTCCACGCCGGACCGGGAGGCCGAGTCGCGGGCCGCGCTGACTGCCTTCTGCACACCGGCGACCCCGCAGATGAGCTTCGGTGCGCTCCCCGACGGCCGGCTGCCCGCGCACTGGGGCGAGGTGAAGGACCTGCTCCAGGCGATGGCCGCCCGCGGCGGAGCGGACGTCGTGCTGGCTCCCTCGCCCGCCGACGCCCACCAGGACCACCGGTTGGTGGGCGAGCTCGTGCGCACGGCGTTCCGCGACCACCTCGTGCTGCACTACGAGATCCCCAAGTGGGACGGCGACCTGGGCGCCGGGCGGCCGGCCACCTACTGGCCGCTGGCGCCCGGGATCGTCGCCCGCAAGTGGCAGCTGCTCGACCGGCACTACCCCTCGCAGCGGGGGCACGACTGGTGGCGCGCGGACACCTTCTCGGCGCTGGCGAGGCTGCGCGGCATGGAGTGCCGGGCGGACTTCGCCGAGGCGTTCGCCTGCCCGGCCGCCGTCCTCGCCTGGGAGGAGTGACGGCCGGGCTGCGGGGTCAGTCCTTCCAGACCTTCCACTCGGCCTTGCCGTCGTCCCACAGGCCGTTGAGCTCCTTCCAGTCGCGGAAGGTGTCCATGCCCATCCAGAAGCCCTCGTGCCGGTACACGCCGAGCTCGCCGTCGCGGGCGAGGCGCTGCAGCGGGGCGTGCTCGAGCATCTCCTCGGTCGCCTCGGCATCGAGGTAGTCGTCGACGAAGGACCGCTCGAAGAAGAAGAAGCCGCCGTTGACGTACCCGGTCTGCGGCTGCTTCTCGTTGAACGCGGTGACGTCGTCGCCCTCGAGCACCATCTCGCCGTACCGGCCGCTGGGGTGCACCCCGGTCAGCGTGCCCAGCCGCCCGGAGGAGAGGTGGGTGCGCAGGACGGCCGGGATGTCGACCGCGCCGATGCCGTCGCCGTAGGTGAGGGCGAAGCGGGGGCGGTCCAGGTAGTGCGCCACGCGGGCGATGCGAGCGCCGGTCGCCGTGGTCAGGCCGGTCTCGGCGAAGGTGATCTCCCAGTCCTCGTCGGCCACGTCGGTGTGGAACTCCAGCGCATGGGAGCCGCGCATCCTCAGCGTGAAGTCGTTCGTGCGGGCCCGGTGGTCGACGAAGTAGTTCTTGATCATGTCGCCCTTGTAACCGAGGCAGAGCACGAAGCGCCGGAAGCCGTAGTGGCTGTAGGTCTTCATGATGTGCCACAGGATCGGGCGGCCACCGATGTCGACCAGGCCCTTCGGCAGCTGCTCGCTGGCCTCGCGCAGCCGGGTGCCCATGCCTCCGCAGAGGATCACCACCGGGATGTCGGCGACGGGCACGTCGGTGGGATCGGTCATGTGTGCCTCCAGCAGCAGGGACGCCTTACGGCCGGGACCCTAGGCCCGGCCGGCGGTCGTGGGACAGACGAGCAGGTCCCGGCGTATGCCGGAGCACCTGATCGGGTGACCGGCCCGCCCGTTCAGCGGGGGCCGACCCCGGCGACCATCCCCGGGTCGAGGTCCGCCGGCGAGGCGGCACCGGCCACGGCCATGACGTGGCGCAGGTGCCCGGTCAGCTCGGCCAGGGCAGCGCTCACCGCCGGCGCCCCACCGGCGGCCAGTGCCCACAGCAGCGGCCGGCCCACCAGCACGGCGTCGGCGCCGAGCGCGAGGGCGACGAGGGCGTCGGTGCCGCTGCGGATGCCTCCGTCGACCAGCACGGGCACCCGACCGCCCACCTCCGCCACCACCTCGGCCAGCGCGTGGGCGCTGGGGACGGCGCGGTCCAGCTGCCGGCCACCGTGGTTGGAGACCACGACCCCGGCCGCGCCCGCGGCGACGCAGCGTGCGGCCTCGTCCCCGCGCAGCACGCCCTTGACCACGACGGGGAGCCCGCTCACCTCGGCCAGCCGGGCGATCGCGTCCTCGGTCATGGAGGGGTCCTGCTCGGCCGACTCGCGGCCGACCGCCCCGGGGACCAGGTGCTGGGCGAGGTTGATCAGGTACTGGTCGTCGGGCACCGAGATCCGGACGCCGCTCACCTTGCCCTTGCGTCCCACGTACGGGGTGTCGACGGTGAGCACGATCGCGCCCGCCCCCGCCGCCGCGGCCCTCCGCACCAGGGCCTCGGTCAGGCCGCGGTCGCGCATCATGTACGCCTGGAACCACCACGGCCCGGTGGCGGCGGCGGCGATGTCCTCGATCGTGCGGGAGGCCCGGGTGGAGACGACCACCAGCGACCCGGCGTCCCCCGCGCCCCGCACCGTGGCCGTCTCGCCGTCGGGGTGCGCCAGCGCGTGGAACGCCATGGGTGCCACGGCGAAGGGCGTGGCCAGTCGGGTGCCGAGCACGGTCACCGCGGTGTCCACCGCGGACACGTCGCGCAGCACGCGCGGTCGCAACCGGTACGCGCGCCAGGCGTCCGCCGCCTCGCCGGCGGTGACCTCTTCCCCCGAGCCGGCGTCGTAGTAGTCCCAGACCTCGGGGGCCAGGCGGGCGCGCGCCGTCTCGAGGTGGTCGTCGAGCAGCGGGAGCATCAGCGGCGCACCCTGCGCCCGGGCCCCGGCCGGCCGGGCTGCCGCACCTCGTCGTCGAACACCGCCACCCCTCCGGTCCGGACGCGGCGGACCGGATCGCCCGGACGTGCCGCGGGTCGCCGATGCTGCCACGCGACGCCGACCGCCCGGGTCCGGTCCACCTGATCGGGCGAGGGCCGCGGGCGGACGGGGTCGGCCGGCGCATGCGCAGTAGCCTCGGCGGATGCCCCGACCCGTGCCCCTGACCGGCCACCGGCTGTGAGCGGATCGACCCGACCCCTGCGGATCCTGCTGGTGACGACGCGGGACATCGGCCAGCGGGCGACGGGGCGGATCGTCGTGCTGCGGACGCACGTCGACGCGCTGGCCGCCCTCGGCCACACCGTCACCGTCGCGGTGGTGGCACCCTCCCCGCCCGAGGAGAGCGCCTGGACGCGGCGCTTCGACACCCGGCACGTCCGCTCGCCGCGGCTGCCCTCGATCGCGCTGAACGCGGTCCGCGCCCTGGCCACCGGCCGGGGGTCGCTCAACGAGGCGCTGTTCGTCGACCGGACGGTGCGGCGGAGCGTGACCCGGCTGGTGGGCGACCTGGGCGCCGACGTGGTCGTGCTGGACTCGCTCCGGCTGTCGGGGGCGGTCACCGGCGTGGGCGTGCCGGTGGTGGTGGACCTCGACGATCTGCTCAGCGTGCGCTACCAGCGGCTGCGGACGACCGCCCGCTCCGATCCGGGCGCGGTTCTCGGCTTCGCCGCCGCGCGCGTCCCGCGCCCCCTGCGTGCCCCCGCCGCCCGGGCCGCGCTGCTGCTGCTCGGCTGGGAGGCCCGCCGGATGGCCGCGCGCGAGTCGGCGGTGACCGCCTCCGCCGCTGCGGTCAGCCTGGTGTCGCGCACGGAGGCGGCGGATCTGGCGCGGCACACCGGCCGGCCGGTCGAGTGGCTGCCGCCGGCGGTCTCCGTGCCGGAGGCGCCCGTCACCCAGCGCGACGGGCTGGTCTTCCTGGGCGGCCTGGACTACCTGCCGAACGTGCAGGCCTTGCGCTTCTACCGCGACGAGGTGCTGCCCGGGCTCGATCCCGCCGATCCCCGGCACCTGCTGCACGTGGTGGGCCACTGCCCGGACGAGATCCGGGCCGAGCTCGACGTCCCGGGCATCGAGCTGCACGGCTACGTCGAGGACCTGCACGCGGCGCTGCACCGGAGGCTCCTCGTGGCGCCGCTGGTCGCCGGCGGCGGCGTCAAGCTCAAGGTGCTCGACGGCATGGCGCACGGTCTGCCGGTCGCCGGTACTCCGGGGGCCTTCGAAGGCCTCGGCCTGCCCGACGGCCTGGCGTTGCAGGCGGCCGACGGCCCCGCACTGGGTGCCCTGGTCCGGGAGCTCGTCGCCGACCCCGCCCGCTGCCGCGAGGTCGGCGTGCGCGCCCGCGCCGTCGTGGCCGAGGAGTTCAGCGCCGCGGCGGCGGCCCGCCGCTGGGCAGGGTTGCTCGCTCGGCTCCTGCCGCAGGACACCGGCTGACGCCATACGCACGGTGAGGAGCGCGGGCGCGGCCGGACCCGATATCGGGCGCGCGATCGACTCGCGGTCGGTGGCCGATCACGCAGGGTGACTACGAGCCGGAACGGCGACGGCTGGCTCCCGAGGCGGTTGCCCGATCGCCCCGCTCCCTGGATGGTCGGGCACACGTACACGTGGATCCCGGGAGCGCCTATCGTGCAGATCGTCGGTATCGCGGCACCCTCGCCTGGGGCCGCGGAACCGTCGCCTGGCGCTGCGCGGCCCCCAGGCGACGACTCGATCTCATCGTCCCGCCGGCGGTCCTCGGGCCGCCGGCTGCTCGTCGTCGCCTCCCTCCTGTTCGGTGCCTGGCTGCTGCTGGTCGCCCTCTCCTCGGCGGCCCGGGCGGACGAGGCCGCTCCCGCCGACGGGTCGGCGCCGGTCACCGACGCCGGGCCGCCGGCCGCGGATCCGCCGCCTCCCCCCGCCCAGGACCCACCCGCGACCGGGACCGGTGCGCAGCCGCCGGACGGCGCCGCGGGCGCCGGCGGCGGGGCAGCCGACGGCGCCGAGGAGTCGGGCGACCCGTCGGTGCGGCCGGAGACCACGGGCAGCGGTGACCACCCGACGGAGAGCGACCCCTCCGGTACGGGGACCGAGCCCATCGGTACCGAGCCTCCCGGCGACGACGCTCCCGAGGTCGACCCGGCCGGGGACACCGGCGGAGCCACCGACCCGGGTCTCCCGGCGCCCGGCCCCGATCCGGTCGTCCTGCCGGGGACGGGCGACGCCGAAGCCCCGCCGGCACCGGAGCAGGCCGGCGACGCGGAAGCTCTTCCGCCTGCGGGCCAGGCGCCCGTTCCCAGCTCGACGCCACCCGCGCGACCGGCCACGACCACGACCACGGCGGCCGGCGCGCTGCCGCCCACGACCGGCGGGGCCGCCCTCGTCGGAGCCGAGGCCGCCGGGTCCCCGGTCGACGCAGGGACCGGCACGCCGTCGCCGGGCGGCACTCCTCCGATTCCGCGCGAGGACCGGGTCCCGCCGTCCGGCTGTGGCTCCCCGGTCCCCGCGGAGCCACCCGCCGTCGCGTCGTCGGCGGGTGGCTCCGCCTCCCCGGCCCGGACCGCCGCCGGTGGGGCCCCGCCGCCCGCCGTCGCCCCGGAGCGGGCGGGTGCCACGGCGATCGACTCCCCCGCACCACCGCAGCCGACGTCTCCGCCCGCGCCGCCGAGCCCGCCCCCGCCGGCACCTGCCGGAACCGGCGCGCCGTGCGGCTCGTCGTCCTGGGCCTCGGCGGGCTCCGGCACCGGTCAGGCCGTCGACCAGCAGCCGGCCGTCCCGGTGGCCCTGGGGGTCTCGCTCACCGCGTCGCGGACCGGTGCGGCCATGGGTGACGCCGCCGCCACGGTCGGGACCGCCGGATCGCCCGGCGCCTGCCCCGACTGACCGCCGAGCGCACCGCCCGGCGTCTGCCTTCGGCCGCGCCGGGTCCCTCCGCTCGCATCCGGCCGCTGTGCCGCCCGCCGGGGGACGTGCCGTCGCTCCCCCTCGTCCGCGCCCGCACCACGCACAGGATCTCCGAGGAACTCCGCCATGAGGCCACTCCACGACACGACGATCGGCGTCCGGCGCCGGCTGCCGACCAGGCGCCCCAGCCGGCAGCACGCCGCGCAGCCGCCCCCCACCTCGCGGACACCACCGGCGATCCCCGCCCCGACTTCGACCGGAGCGCACACCGGGTGGCAGACCCTGGGGAGGCTCGGGGCCGGCCCGCTGCTGTTCGCCCTCGACGCGCTCGCGGTGTGCATCGGCGTGCTCGGCGTGGAGATCATCGGCGCGGAGGTCGGGATCGACTCGCCGGCGAGGAAGACGGCGTTCTTCGGACTCGCGCTGCTGCTCGCCTTCCTCTCCGCGGGGCTGTACCGCTCGCGGTTGTCGCTGTCGGTCCTCGACGACCTCCCCGCGCTCAGCGGCCGCTGGCTGGCCGCCGCGGCGATCTCGATCCTGGCCCAGATCGTGTGGTCCAACGCCATCTGGCAGAACTACATCGTCAACTGGCGCTTCCTGTGGGGCGCGCTGGCGATCGGCGTGCTGGCCGTCGTGTTCCGCATGATCGGGTACGCGACCCTGCGCCGGCTGCGCTCCCGGCGGCTGGTGGCGCACCGGACGCTGGTCCTCGGCGCAGGCAGCGTCGGCCACCAGGTCGTCGGCATCCTGCAGGAGCACCCCGAGTACGGGCTGCACCCGGTCGGTTTCCTCGACGACGACCCGCGCACCCCGGACGACGCCTCCGGCCTGCCGGTCCTGGGCGGCCCCGGCCGGCTGACGGAGGTGCTGCTGCAGGGGAACATCCGCAACGTCGTGGTCGCCTTCTCCTCCATGCGCGAGTCGGAGATGGTCGGCGTCATCCGCACGTGTGACCGCTACAGCTGCGAGCTGTTCGTCGTGCCCCGGCTCTACGAGCTGCACCACGTGGACGGCGACATGGACACTGCCTGGGGTCTGCCCCTGGTGCGCCTGCGACGGGCGACGTACCGCAGCCCGGCCTGGCGGGTGAAGCGGCTCATCGACGTGCTGGTGTCCGGCGGGGCGCTGCTCTTCCTGGCGCCGGTGATGCTGGCGCTGGCCCTGGTGGTGCGGCTGGACGGCGGTCCGGGCGTGCTGTTCCGGCAGCAGCGGATCGGGGTGGACGGCCGGACCTTCGACGTGCTGAAGTTCCGCTCCCTGCGCCCCGTGGACGAGACCGAGTCGGCCACCACCTGGAACGTGTCGAACGACGACCGGCTCAGCTCGGTCGGCCGCATCCTGCGGAAGACCTCGCTGGACGAGCTGCCGCAGCTGCTCAACATCCTGCGTGGTGACATGAGCCTGGTCGGACCGCGGCCGGAGCGGCCGCACTTCGTCAACCAGTTCCGCAACGCCTACCCGAGCTACGAGGCGCGCCACCGCGTGCCGTCCGGGCTGACCGGGTGGGCTCAGGTGCACGGCCTGCGGGGGAACACCTCCATCGCCGACCGCGCCCGGTTCGACAACTACTACATCGAGAACTGGTCGCTCTGGCTCGACCTGAAGATCATCCTCCGGACCTTCAGCTCGGTCGTCCGAGGCGCCGGCGGCTGAGCACGCCGGGCCACCGCGCGTGGGAGTGCTGAGCACCCGGCCCGCCCACGCCCACCACCGCTCCGCCGGCGACCGGGTTGCCGGCGATGCGGCGGACGGCGATGCGGGGCCCGCGGACACTCCTCGACGACCGGGTACGGACCGGCCGGCTCGTCGCCTCGCCTGCCCGCTGGTCGACGGCGTCGTCGATGCCGTGCATCACCCTGATACTGCGGCCCAGCGCCAGGCCGACCACCAGCGCCCCGAGCAGCCAGGTGACCACTGCACCCACGATCCAGGCCTGCATGGTCCGGAGCATCGGCACGGCGGGGCAGGACCTTGACCCCGCCAGCGGGCACGGGTCCGGGAGTAGCGCCGGCGGCGGGGTCCGCCCGTTCGATACGCTGCGGTTCCGCACCGCGCGCGAGCACCCGGGCGGCGGTGCACCACCGCGGCAGCGGCCGGAGCCCTTGCCGGCCGGTCGTCAGCCGGCGCCGGCCCGGGGGGACGGGCCCGGCCGCCGGGCTCCCGGTTCCGGCCAGGGCTCACGGTCCTGCCAGCCGTACCCGGGTGCGAGATCGTCGAGGTCCGGCCGGACCAGTCGCCCGCGGAACACGCGGGCGGCACCCTGCACCGGCGCCGCGCCCCTGCCCCGGCCTCGCTCGCCGAGGCAGTCGGCCCGATGGAGCGCGCGGGAGACGACGAGGGACAGCACCGCGGCGACGAGCAGCCACAGAACCACGAACACGGCTACGGATGTCACGGGTGCCCTCGCGGCTCCAGATCCCTGGCGGGCGGGTGCCCGCGCTGTGGGGAAGGTCTCCATGTTCCCCCATACGGGTGACACGCTCAACTGCTCGTTCCTGCACCCGCCGAGAGGGTCGGCCGGGGCGAGGTCAGCCGGGGCCGGGGGACCAGAAGTCGTCGAGGGCGTGCGCGTGCTCGGCCGAGCAGGCGCGGCGGCCGCGGACCCGCTGCCGCGACGAGGGCAGCTCCGCACCGCACCACTCGCAGCGCCGCCGCGCGTCCAGCACGCGCGCCGTCCACTCGATCAGCCCCGTCACGGGCGACACGCTCTCCCGGAACGGCGGGAGATGCAAGAGAAGGTTCAGCGAACGGGCGGCAGCGCGTTCAGGTACTCGCGGAGGCCGTCCCGCCAGTCGCGGGGCCGGAAGCCGGTGGCGGCCAGCCCGGCGAGGTCGAGCAGGCTGTTGAGCGGCCGGGGGGCGGCGTCGGGCTTGCCGGCGAAGTACTCGGCGGTGCTCACCCGGCGGACCGCCGACGCCGGCCGGCCGCGCGAGGCGAACACCAGCTCAGCGACCTCGGCCCAGCTGGTGGGCGGTCCCGCGCAGGTGACGTTGTAGGTGCCGAACGGGGCGCCGGCCGCGACCAGGTGCGCCACGGCGGCGGCCAGGTCGTCGGCGAAGGTGAGCCGGCCGACCTGGTCGGCCACGACCGACGGCTCGATCCCGCGGTCGGCCAGCGAGGCCATGGTGCGCACGAAGTTGTGCCCGTCGCCCACCACCCAGCTGGTGCGCAGCAGGTAGTGCCGGGCGGCGGTCCGGGCGGCGGCGTCGCCGTCGGCCTTGCTCTGCCCGTAGACGCTCAGCGGCTTCACCGGCAGGTCCTCGGGCATCGGCCCGGGGTGCGTGCCGTCGAAGACGTACTCGGTGGAGAAGTGGACGAGGGTCGCGCCGGCCCGCTCGGCCGCGGCGGCGAGGTGGGCGACGGCGTCCACGTTGCCCGCGCGGACCGCGGCGAGGTTGGCCGGGTCCTGGGCGGCGTCGACCTGCGTGTAGGCCGCGGCGTTGAGCAGCAGTCCGACGCCGGACCAGTCGTGCGCGGCGACGGCGTCCGGATCGGCGGCGTCGAGCTCGTCGCGGTCGAGCAGCTCGGCGTCGGGGAACCGGCGGGCCAGGGCGCGCCCGACCTGCCCGCGTGCCCCGACGACGACAGTGCGGCCGCGGCTCACTGGCCGCGGGCGGCGTAGGAGGCCTCGACCTGCTCCTTGAGCGGGCGCCACCAGTCCTCGTTCGCCCGGTACCAGTCGACGGTCGCGGCCAGCCCCTGCCGGAAGTCGGTGTAGCGCGGCGCCCAGCCCAGCTCGTCGCGCAGCTTGCCGGCGTCGATGGCGTAGCGCAGGTCGTGCCCGGCGCGGTCGGTCACGTGGTCGAAGGCGTCGGCCGGCTGGCCGAGCAGCTCCAGCACCAGCGCGAGGACGTCGCGGTTGTTGACCTCGCCGTCCGCCCCGATCAGGTAGGTCTCCCCCGCCCGGCCCTTCTCCAGGATCAGGTGGACGGCGGCGTTGTGGTCCTCGACGTGGATCCAGTCGCGGACGTTCTCCCCGGCGCCGTAGAGCTTGGGGCGGCGACCGGTGAGGACGTTGGTGATCTGCCGCGGGATGAACTTCTCCACGTGCTGGTACGGGCCGTAGTTGTTCGAGCAGTTGGAGATGGTGGCGTGCACGCCGAACGACCGGACCCAGGCGCGGACCAGCAGGTCGGACGACGCCTTGGTCGAGGAGTAGGGGCTCGACGGGTTGTACGGCGTCTCGGGCGTGAACTTGGCCGGGTCGTCGAGCTCCAGGTCGCCGTAGACCTCGTCGGTGGAGATGTGGTGCAGCCGCACCCCGTGCCGGCGCACGGCCTCCAGCAGCGTGAAGGTGCCGATCACGTTGGTGTCGAGGAACGGGCGCGGATCGGCCAGCGAGTTGTCGTTGTGGCTCTCCGCGGCGAAGTGGACGACGGCGTCGGAGGAGGCGACCAGCCCGTCGACCAGGTCGGCGTCGCTGACCGAGCCGTGCACGAAGTGGATCCGGTCGCGGACCGCCGCCAGCGACGCCTCGTTGCCGGCGTAGGTGAGCGCGTCGAGCACCGTGACCTCGTGCTCGGGGTGCTCCCGCAGGGTCTGGTGGACGAAGTTGGCACCGATGAACCCGGCGCCACCGGTCACGAGCAGACGCATGGGGACCAGCGTGTCATGCAGGCGGCTGACCTGCGGCCCTCCGCACCGGCGACACCCCTCGAAGGGAGGTGATCAGCCACGGCGAGGCTCGCCCGCGGGGCCGGACGCGCGGCCGGCCGCGGGGTCGGCCGCCACCTCGAGGGTGTGCGCGTCGGCCCGACGGCGCATCGCCCAGGCGGCCGGGAGCACGAGCCGCGGCGCGACGCCGATGAGGACCGCCATGAGGAAGGCGACGCCGGCCAGCGCCTCGCCGGACTCCTCGAGGAAGGTCGCGGTGATCGCCAGCTGCCCGGGCGCGACGGCGGAGACGGCCGACAGTCCGACGGCCGCGGCGGCGTAGGCGGCCAGGGCGAGCAGGACCCGGCGCCGGTCGCGGCGCTCGGCGCGGGAGATGAAGCCGAGGGTGGCGAGGACGACAGCGGCCACCGCGACGCTGAGCGCGACCGCCTGCGCCTCGCCGACGGCGGCGGCCAGATCCTGCATGGCGGTGGCGTGCACGGTGCTGCCGGTCTTGACCACCGCGATGATGGCGGCGACGAGGCCGACCGCGAGCCACCAGGTGCGGCGGCCGGGGATGCGGGAGGCGGCCGTCAGCGCGGCCACGGCGGCGACGGCGAACAGCGCCGCCACGAACAGCCGGGGCGCCGAGAAGGGAGCGTCCATGGAGAGCGCGTGCGCGGTCGGGCCGGTCGCCCCGGTCAGGCGCAGCGCGTAGCCGACGGCCTGCAGGGCGACAGCGGTGGCGGCGAGGGCCACGCCGACCGGCGGCAGCGGGATGCGCCGGCGCCGGGGGAACAGCGCCGGGGCCGGGGCGAGGTCGGCGCCGGTGTCGGGGCTGCGCTGGTCGGCCAGCCGGATGCCCCTACCCAGGACGACGGCGACGACGGCGGCCAGCAGCACCCAGGCGGTCAGGCCGACGGCGATCCACGTCCACACGTCAGGCACATCGGCAGCCTGGTCCGACCACCTGACCCGGGCCTCACACCAACGGGGTGTCCGGGCCCGTCGGTTCGCGTGAGGTCGGCGGGACCGGTGGGCCGGCTGCACCGGGGCTGCAGAGCTGTATCGGCAGTGCGATCTGCCGACGGAACCCGTCCGGCACGTCCCGAGCCCGGCCGGCGAGGTCCCAGCGCCTCGTGGGGGCCGTGTGGCGCGGAGATGCCGGATCCCGATGAGTCGACAGCAGACATGGCAGGACTTGCCCACGGTCTCGACTGAAGGCCGCAGGTCTCGCCGCCTAGAAAGGTCGATGTGTACCTGTTCGTGTTCGTCGGCCTGGCATGGTTGCTCACCGCGCCCTTCATGGCGGTGCTGATCGGGAAGTCGATCGCGTTCGCCGATCGGCGCGCCCAGGAGGACTCCCTGTTCACCTTCCTGGAGGCGGATCTGCGCCGTGGCACGCGACGCCCGGTCGCGTGAGACGGCCGCCGACGCCTCCCCAGTGCGGGTGACGGCGTCCGGCCGCACCGGGCATGGCGCCGCACGAGCGACCTACGGTCCGCTCGTGCGCCTCCTCTTCGTCTGCACGGGCAACCTGTGCCGCTCCCCCGTGGCCGAGCGCCTGACGGTGGCCCGCGCGGCCCGCTCGCTGGCGGACAGCCCCGAACTGGGCCGCGTCGAGGTGCTCAGCGCCGGCGTGCAGGCCGAGGACGGCGCCCGGATGGACCCACACAGCGCCCGCGCCCTGCAGGCCCTGGGCGGCGACCCGGCCGACTTCGGCGCACAGCGCCTCGGTCCCGAGCTGGTCCGGTCGGCCGACCTCGTGCTCACCATGACGCGGAAGCACCGCGAGGTCGTCCTGGGGCTGGACCCGCGCGGCCTGCGCCGGACGTTCACCCTGGCCGAGGCCGCCGACCTGGTGCAGCTGGCGGACCTCTCGGGCCTGGGCCTCATGCCGCTCGACGCACGGACCCGCGAGCTGGGCCTCCGGCTGGACGCCACCCGGGCGCGCCGGCAGGCAGTACCGGCCGACGACATCGCCGACCCGGTGGGGCAGCGCGCCTCCGTCCACGCCGACGTGGCCGGTCGGATCGACCGCGCGCTTCGCCCGCTCGCCGACGTGCTCTTCACCAGCGTCCGCAGTCAGCTGGCTGCGCCGATACCGGCGTAGCTCAGGCAGCGTCGGGGTCGTCCGTGGCGGCCGGGCCCTGCAGGTCGGCGATGCGGGCCAGCAGCGGGACGAGCGCCTCGGCGATCGCCGCGCCCACCTCCTCGTGCACCTCCACCGGCAGCCCGATGGGGTCGCGGACGTCGTCGCCCGGGCCGGCCTGCCGGCGCGAGCGGGCGCCGTTCATCTCCCGCACCAGCGCGCGGGCGCGGTCGGCGAGCCCCTCCCCCGGAACGTCGGTGTCGCGGAGCAGCCGGACCAGGTCGGCCGCCTCGCGCAGCGTGAAGGTGCGGGCGAGCGCGCGCGGGGCCAGCTCGAGCACCCGGCGCCGGTGCGCCCGGGTCATGGTGAGCGTGAGGTCGGCGTCGATTGCCATGTCCTCGACGACCTGCCGGGCGACGAAGCCGGCCGGGTCGCCGCCGTAGCCCTGGAGGACGAGCGCGCTGTCGGGGTGCATGGCCGAGCCCACGACCGCGCCGACGCCGGCGCTGGTCAGCCGGACCAGGTGCGCGTCCCCGCCGAGCCGGTCGTCGAGCCAGGCGCGGCCCAGGCGCTCGGCGAGCGCCGAGCGGCAGATGTTGCCCGTGCACACCAGGAGCACGGTGAAGACCGGCTCGGGCGACCAGTGGCGGGGCATCGGCACATTCTCCGCGCGGAGATCCCCGCCCACATGCGGAGGTGCGTCAGTAGGCCCCGGAACCCCTGACGACGGCACCGACGGTCTTCCACAGGATCATGAAGTCGAAGGCCAGCGACCAGTTCTCCACGTAGCGGACGTCGATGCGCACCGAGTCGTCCCAGGAGAGGTCGGAGCGGCCGCTGACCTGCCACAGGCCGGTCAGGCCGGGCTTGACCAGGAAGCGGCGGTGCATGTCATGGCCGTACTTCTCGACCTCGCGCTGCAGCGGCGGGCGCGGGCCGACCAGGCTCATCTCGCCCTTGACCACGTTGATCAGCTGCGGGAGCTCGTCGATGGAGTAGCGGCGCAGCACCCGGCCGACGCGGGTCACCCGCGGGTCGACCTTCTTCTTGAACAGGACGCCGTTGCCGTCGCTGCCGGCCTCGGCGCTCAACTGCTCGACCATCCGGTCGGCGTCGAGCACCATGCTGCGGAACTTCAGCATCGAGAACGTCCGGCCGTCGCGGCCGACGCGCTCCTGCCGGAAGAACACCGGCCCTCGGCTGGTCACCTTCACCGCCAGCGCGATACCGATGAGCATCGGTGCCAGGAAGAGCAGGCCGAGCACGGCGCTGGTGCAGTCGAAGGCCTCCTTGGTCAGCCGCCGCACACCCTTCAGCTCCGGGCGCTCCAGGTGCATCAGCGGCAGGCCGCTCACCGGCCGGATCCGCACCCGCGGGCCGACGATCTCGGTGACGGCGGGGGCGAGCAGCAACTCGGCGTCGGTCGTCTCGAGCTCCCAGCCGAGGCGGCGCAGGGCCGGCCCGTCGAGCTCCGGGCACGGGAGGACCGCCACGGTGTCGACCTCGTAGGCCTTGACCACCTCCGCCACCTGGGTGAGGTCGCCGAGCACCGGGAGACCGTGGAACGCGTCCTTGCCGGCGGTCTGCTCGGCGGCCGGCAGGCAGCAGCCGATCACGCGGTAGCCGTGAAAAGCCTCGCGGTCGAGCTGCTGGTCGAGCGCGCCGACGCCGCCGCGGTGGCCGACGAGGATGGTGGTCTGCATCCGCTGGCCGTGCCGGCGCGCGCGGTGCAGGGCCTTGCGCTGCGCGTACCGGGCGCCGAGCGTCAGGACCGTGGCGAGCGGAAGGGCGATGACGACGAAGCCGCGGGCGACGTCCAGCTTGAACGCCCAGGAGATGGTCCCGACTGCGGCGAGCACCATCATCGCGGCGACGAAGACCCGACGGAACTCCTCGGGGCCCTCCCACAGGAACCGCTGCTCGTACGCGCGACCGACGAGCATCGCCAGCGCCCACACAACCGGGAGGAGCAGAGCGAGCGCGACGGGAGCCGGCGCCGTCCCGGCGCTCTCCGGGCCGAAGCGGATCAGATAGCCGACGCACGCAGCGAAACCGGCGACGGTCGCATCGACGGCCAGCAGCCGCCGGACGTAGGCGCCGCGCCACGCTCGGCGGGCGGCCGTCCCCTCCCCGCGCAGCCGCGGGGCGAGGAAGCTCCAGCCCCGGGCGCGGACGACGTCGGGTTGACGAACTGCTTCGTCACGCGCGACAGCCATGAAGAGACGCACCCCCGTGCGAAAGGCAGCCCACGCCGACCTGCGAAGCAAGGGCCGATTCTGCGAAGTGGCGCTCGGTGAACTTCAGCGTTCAACCGGCAGGAGACAGATTACGGACCTGCCACAGTTTCGCAAGAGCAACGGTGGAGTCGGTCCAGTCACACTCCGCCCGCGAGAAGGGCGCGGTCAGCCCGCTCGGCGGCCGAGCGCTCGGTAGGTCCAGCCCGCCTCGGTCCAGGCGGTTCGCGACAGGGCGTTGCGACCGTCGAGCACGCGCTTCTGCGCGACGATCTCGCCGAACGCGACCGGGTCGAGCTCGCGGTACTGCTTCCACTCAGTCAGCACGAGGACGGCGTCGGCGCGCTCGGCGGCCTCCTCGGCGGTGTCGGCGTAGTCGAGCTGCGGCCACAGGCGACGAGAGTTCTCCACCGCGGCCGGGTCGGTGACGCGCACAAGGGCACCCTGCAGCTGCAGCTGCGCGGCCACGTTGAGCGCCGGGGAGTCGCGGATGTCGTCGGAATCCGGCTTGAACGCCGCGCCCAGCACCGCCACCCGCTTGCCGAGCAGCGAGCCGTCGCAGACCTCGCGAGCGAGCTCGACCATGCGGATCCGGCGGCGCATGTTGATGTTGTCGACCTCGCGCAGGAACGTCAGGGCCTGGTCCGCGCCCAGCTCACCCGCCCGCGCCATGAAGGCGCGGATGTCCTTGGGCAGGCACCCGCCACCGAAGCCGAGGCCGGCGTTGAGGAACTTTCGGCCGATCCGGTCGTCGTAACCGATCGCGTCGGCCAGCTGCTTCACATCCGCTCCGGTGGCCTCGCACAGCTCGGCCATCGCGTTGATGAAGCTGATCTTCGTGGCGAGGAACGAGTTGGCCGCCGTCTTGACCATCTCCGCGGTCGCGTAGTCGGTGGTGACCTTGGGTGTTCCGCGCTCGACGATCGGCGCGTACACCTCGTCGAGGAGCCGCTCGGCAGCGCCGCCGTCCTCGGCCGGCACGCCGTAGACGAGGCGGTCCGGATGGAGGGTGTCGCGGACGGCGAAGCCCTCCCGCAGGAACTCCGGGTTCCAGGCCACGGTGGCGCCGGGGACCTTCTCCTCGATCATCCGGGCCAGCCCAGCGGCCGTGCCGACCGGCACGGTGGACTTGCCGACGACGAGGTCGCCCGGCTCGAGGATCTGGAGAAGCGACTCGGCTGCGTCCTGCACGTAGGTCAGGTCGGCGGCGTACTCCCCGTGCTTCTGCGGCGTCCCGACGCAGATGAAGTGGACGCGACACCCGTGTGCCGCCGCGACGTCCGTGGTGAAGGAGAGCCTGCCGGAGGCCAGCGAGTGCGTGAGCAGCTCCTCGAAGTCGGGCTCGTAGAACGGCGCCCGTCCGGCGCGGAGCGCCTCCACCCTCCGCCGGTCGACGTCGACGCCGACCACCTCGTGTCCGAGCTCGACCAGCGAGGCCGCGTGAACAGCCCCCAAGTACCCGCAGCCGATGACCGAGATGCGCACCGCTCCGCCTCCCGCTGTGTACGGCAGATCAAGAACCCGAAGTGCACCACGCACCGACGTGAAGCGCTCGGTGAGCGCATGGACTGCAGGCCGATGTGGCGTCGCTGCCGGAGTGGCGGACGAACGCCGCAACGGAGGCAGAGCGCACGAACGGTGACGTCCGAGTCACGCGAGCAAGTGTGGCAAGTGCGCCCTCCCCGGGAGAAGGGCCGGTCCGACCGGACAGGGAATCGTCTTGGTCCGTGCTGCCACTGTTCATGCGGGAGCCCCGGCGGTGCCCCCTCTCACCTGGCGTTTGACCGCTCCGCCGCGGGGAAACTCGGCAGCCAGCAGGGGGAACCGACGACGGCCGGAACATACCGGCCGCCCGCTCACGAAGGAGCGCGATGCCCTGGCTCTGGTGGGTCCTGGCCGGCTGGTTCCTCGCCTCGACACTCGCGGCCCTCCTCATCGGCCGCGGCGTCCGGATCGCCGACCGGTGCCGGAGCATCGGTCGCGGGACCGCCCCCGTCACCGCATCCCGTAGGTCACCGTCCTGACGGTGCAGCCCGGCGGCCACCGGGCTGGATGACCGGTCCCGTCCTCACCCCGCCGGGGGATCGGCTGATGACCTGCGCGCTCCCGCGCTTCTACCCTCGGTCCGGATGCTTGCCGGACGGGGGACGACATGAGCACCGACGCGCCGCAGGATGCCGCTGACACGACCGGCGACGACATCGACGCGTCGGGTAACCCCGAACGCACCTCCTCCCCCCGTCCCCGCTTTCGTCGCGCCCTGGCCGCCATCGGCGTGCTGGCACTCGTGCTCGCCGTCCTGATCGGCGGCGGGGTCTGGTTCCTCACCGACCGGTACACCGGCAACATCGATCGCGTCGCCGACGTCTTCGACGGACTCGACGAGGACTCCCGCCCCGCGGCACCGACCCCGCAGCAGCCGACCACCGAGGACCCAGTCACCTTCCTGCTGCTCGGCTCGGACACCCGCGCGACGGCCGAAGACGGGGTAGCGGAGGGAGGACGCGCGGACGCGATCATGATCGCTCGCTTCTCCGGCAACCGCGCGCACGCGCAGTTGATCTCGATCCCCCGCGACTCGTGGGTCGACATCCCGGGCCACGGCAAAAACAAGATCAACGCCGCCTATGCCTTCGGCGGCCCGACGCTGCTCGTCCAGACCGTCGAGCAGCTCACCGGCGTGCGGATCGACCACTACGTGGCCATCGACTTCGAGGGCATCATCCAGGTGACCGACGATCTAGGTGGCGTCGACGTGGTGGTCGCCGAGGAGACCAGCAACGGCCCCTACACCTGGCCCGCCGGCGTGAACCGTCTCGACGGCGCGCAGGCCCGCTGGTACCTCGCGCAGCGGTACGGCCTGGAGGGCGGTGACTTCGACCGGGTGCGTCGCCAGCAGCAGTTCCTCGAGGCGATGTTCAGCCAGCTCTTCAGCAGCGACACGTTCACCGACCCCGGCCGGTTGGACGCCGCCCTGCGCGCGGTGACCGGCGCGGTGGCCGTCGACGACACCCTCAGCAACGCCGACCTGCTGTCGCTGTCCTACTCGCTGCGCGGCCTGCGCCCGGAGAACGTCGAGTCGTTCACCGCGCCGGTACTGGGCACTGGCCGGGAGGGCGCGGCGAGCGTCGTCTACCTCGACACCGTCACGTGCGAGCGGATGTGGACCTACCTGCGCAGCGACTCGCTCGCCGCCAACGCGGCCGAGTTCGACGACGAGGCCCTGCCCGACGTCCCGCGCTGAGCCAGGCGGGTCTCAGTCTTAGGCCGCGCGGACGGCACCCGCGGCGAGCTGTTCCTGGTACCAGGCGTAGGTCTCGGTGAGGCCGGTGCGCAGGTCGATCTGATCGGTGAAGCCCAGGGCGTGCAGCTTGCTGACGTCCAGCAGCTTGCGCGGGGTGCCGTCGGGCTTGCTGCTGTCGAACTCCAGCGATCCCTGGTAGCCGACGACCTCGGCGACCAGCTCGGCCAGCTCACGGATGGACAGGTCGCTGCCGATGCCGACGTTGATCGGCTCCGGCTCGTCGTAGTGCTCCAGCAGGTACAGGCAGGCCCGCGCCATGTCGTCGACGTGCATGAACTCCCGCCGCGGCGTCCCGGTCCCCCAGACGGTCACCGACGGCGCGCCCTGGGTCTTCGCCTCGTGGAACCGGCGGATGAGCCCGGGCAGCACGTGGGAGTTGGTCGGGTGGAAGTTGTCGCCGGGCCCGTACAGGTTGGTCGGCATCGCCGAGATGTAGTGGACGCCGTACTGCCGGCGCAGCGCCTGCAGCTGCAGCACCCCGGCGATCTTCGCGATCGCGTAGGCGTCGTTGGTCTCCTCCAGCGGCCCGGTGAGCAGGCTGTCCTCACGGATCGGCTGCTCGGCCATCTTCGGGTAGATGCAGCTCGAACCCAGGAACAGCAGCTTCGTGGCGCCGTGGCGGGCGGCGGCGTCGAGCACGTTGACCTGCACCCGCAGGTTGTCGGAGATGAAATCGGCCGGGTAGGTGCTGTTGGCGACGATCCCGCCCACCTTGGCCGCCGCCATGACCACGGTCGCCGGCTTCTCGGCAGCGAAGAACTCCTCGACCGCCGGCGCATCGCGCAGGTCGAGCTCACCGGACGTCCGGGTCACGACGTTGTCGAAGCCCGACATGGTGAAGTGCCGAAGCACCGCTCCCCCGACGAGCCCCCGGTGCCCGGCGATGTATGTGCGGGCACTGCGGTCCAGCGGTGCGATCGACATGACGAGTCCTCCCGTGACGGCCGCCCCTAGGCTAACGGGGGGACGATCCGGAACTGTCCGGATCGCACGGGACGTGTGAGGAGTACCTCGTGGCGAAGTCGGCGCTGATCACCGGGATCACCGGTCAGGACGGTTCCTACCTGGCCGAACTGCTCCTGGAGAAGGGTTACGAGGTGCACGGCCTGGTGCGCCGCTCCTCGTCCTTCAACACCGAGCGGCTCGACGGCATCTACCAGGACCCGCACGTCGCCAACCGGCGGCTGTTCCTGCACTTCGGCGACCTGAACGACGGCGTCACGCTGATCAACCTGCTGCGCGAGATCAACCCCGACGAGGTGTACAACCTCGGCGCGCAGTCGCATGTTCGGGTGTCCTTCGACCAGCCGGTGTTCACCGGCGACGTCACCGGCCTGGCCGCCATGCGCCTGCTGGAAGCGGTCCGCGCCGCCCGGGTCCGCACGAAGATCTACCAGGCGTCGTCGTCGGAGATGTTCGGCGCCACCCCGCCGCCGCAGGACGAGCAGACACCGTTCTACCCACGCAGCCCCTACGGCGCCGCCAAGGTCTACGCCTACTGGGCCACCCGCAACTACCGCGAGGCCTACGGCATCCACGCCGTCAACGGCATCCTGTTCAACCACGAAAGCCCCCGCCGCGGCGCCACCTTCGTCACCCGCAAGGTGACCCGCGCCGTGGCCCGTATCCAGGCCGGCCTCCAGGACAAGCTCTACATGGGCAACCTCGACGCCGTGCGCGACTGGGGCTACGCACCCGAGTACGTCGAGGGCATGTGGCGGATGCTCCAGGCGCCCGAGCCCGATGACTACGTCCTGGCCACCAACACCGCCTACTCGGTCAAGGACTTCGTCCGGATGGCCTTCGAGCACGTCGACCTGGAGTGGGAGAACTACGTCGAGCACGACGAGAGGTACGAGCGCCCCACCGAGGTCGACGCGCTGATCGGCGACTACTCCAAGGCCAAGGAGCGGCTCGGCTGGGAGCCGAAGGTCCTCACGCCCGACCTGGTGAAGATCATGGTCGACGCCGACATCCAGCAGCTCGAGGACATGCGCTCCGGCCGACACCTGCGCATCGATCGTTGAGGCAGCGGCGTCGGTGGAGGGCCGCGGTCGACGGCGAGTGCACTGAGCTTCCGCAGAGAGACGCGCGGTCCTATCGGTTCGATTTGCTGACCCGCTCGTCGTACGAATAGCCGTACCCCCGCCCCACGGCCGCGTCGGCCTTGGGAGTGACGATGTTCAGGATGACGCCCAGCGTGCGGGCGCCAACCCGGTTCAACGCTCCGGCAGCGGCCTCGACCTGCTCCTTGCGAGTGCTTCCGTATCGGACCGAGAGGAGGACACCGTCCATGCCGACGGCGAGCCCGGTGGAGTCAGCCACAGGCAGGAGCGGTGGAGCGTCGACCAGGACGAAGTCGTTCTCTTCTTTGAGCTTCTCGATGAGCGCCTGCATGTGGGTCGACGCCAGCAGCTCGCCCGGGTTCGGCGGGATGGGGCCGGCGGCCAACACGTGGAGGTCGCTCGTTCCGTACTTCTGGAGTACGTCCTCGATGCCCGCGACTCCAGAAAGCACGTTGGTCAACCCGACATCGCCCACGAGCCCGAGGTAGCGCGTCACCCTCGGCTTCCGCAGGTCCGCCTCCACGATGGTGACTCGACGTCCCACGTCCGCAAGGGTGAAGGCGAGGTTGATGACCGCAGTCGTCTTGCCCTCGGATGGCATCGCGCTCGTGATCATGATCACCTTCGGCGGATCATCCACCCTGAGGAACTGCAGATTGTTCCTCAGGTGTCGGTAATCCTCGGCTGCATGACTCAAACCGACGCGATCGAGTCTGCGCTGGCCGGCGAGCTGGTCATCGCGGAGGATCGTCCCGATCACCGGCGCACCGGCTAGTTCGGCGACCTCCCCGGGGTCTTTCACCGAGCGGTCGAGTCGGGCACGGAGAAGTACCATCAGTACACCAATAGCCACACCCGCCGCACCACCGAGCGCCGCGTCCCTGAGGAGGCGCGGCGAGCTCGGCTGATCCGGCAGGTCCGGAGGATCGGTCACTGCGACGGCGACCGGCGACGCACCACCTCCGCGCGGCGTCTCCAACTCCTCCACCATGGCGATGAACTCGTCGCCGATCGCTCCGGCCACGCGCCGCGCCGACTCTGGCGACGACGCGACGACAGCGACGTCGATCAGCACGGTGTTCGGCACAACAGTCGCCGTGATCTGCGAGGAGAGTGCTGACGGCGTCAAGTCGAGCTCCACGACGTCAATGACACGCTGGGCCAGTTCCGCTCCGGTCAGGAGCTCCGCGTACGAACTCACCCGCTGCTGGGAGAACTGACTTCCCTGAAAGACGTCGGTCGCGGAGCCGGCCCCAGTCGTGGAGACGAAGAACTGGGTCGTCGACGTGTAGAGCGGCGGTTGAGCGAGGCCCAGACCAAGCGTACTCGCTACGCCGAGGGCACCCCCCAGGACGACAACCCACCACGACGTCCGCAAGGCCGCAACAACGTCCCGAAACTCCACACTTCCCCCATCGTCGCGGCCGAACCCTCCACGCTGAACGGCCAACAGCATGCTGAGACGCTAGGTGACGTCAGCGTGTCGAGCGGGCCAAGTGCCCTCACATGCCCCAAAAGGGGGCGAACGCTCAGCCTCGAGCCGCATGTCAGCGGGCAGATCGCACTGACCGTAGGTCCCATGACGTCGAAACTCGGAAGCGATGCGCGCGTCACGCATGGCGCCCTCCGCCTGCCTCACGTGAGCAAGTGGCAGGCCGTACGTGTTCCCGCCATGGGGCCGAGACGGCTGGAGTACCGGCGCCGCGCGCCCATGTGGCCGACTTGGGGCGCGGTCGCCGACACTCCCATCGAGTGACGCCCCAACCTCGAACGAGCACCCGCAGGAGACCATCCGCTTTATGCTCCGTCTCGAGTCCTCGACGTCGAACTCCGGGAGCGATGAGCAGTGACGAGGCAGTCATCTCCGCTCATCTATGTCGCAATTCCGTCCGCCGTCGCACTTTCGACCCTGCCCACAGGGCCCATTGTCCTCGCCTTGGCCGTCCGCCACGCGTGTAGACACGCACCGAGGTGGTCCTCCTGATGCGTGGGGGGATGGACCCGTCCGTGGACGAACGGGCCTCGGCTCGGACGATCCCCAACCAGGGGGATCAGGCCCCTGCATCGCCGCTGATTTCGGACGACCGTGCATAGATTCGCTCCGACCGCTCCGTCGAGACCAAAGTATGGAGGCCTGTCCGCGGCGCGGAACGGTGCCGGATTGTCATGGCTGCACGTCTTGGTGCTCGCGTCCGCCTGCTTGGGCGCTGCGGCGGCCATCTCCCGTCCCAGCGCCAACGACGCGGCCATTGGCCTGGTCGCCGTCCTCCTCCTCCTGATGGCCGCCGCGGTGACCACGGGGCGGGGGCTCGTCGTCCTTGCCGTGGTGTCGCTGTTCTCGCTTCCTCCGGTGCTGAACATTGTGGCGGCCGCGGGCAGCGAATCAGCACCTTTGAAACTCCTGCTGATCCTCTTCGCCGTGGCCGCAGGGCTCAAGGTGGGTTGGCGCTCGTCCGGGCTCGAGCTGGTCTGGCTGGGGATGTGGACCTTGGCCCTGGTATTTTCGGTGTTGGGACCTGACCCCTTCGGACTGGGCCCCGTGGGGATGACGAACGCTTATCTCGGGTACATCAGTGGCTGGCTCTGGCTCTTCGTCCGCGTCCCGCCCGACCAACGGCAGCTACGGCTACGCTTAGTCGAGTCGAGTGCTGCACTGTGTGTTCTCGCCGGACTAATCCTCAGCCTCGCCGGCCTGATCCAGTTCGCCCACACGGACGCCTCCGGCGTACCCCGGCTCGCGGGTTCCCTCATCCCTCCGCAAGTAGCGATGTTGGCCGTCTGTGGCCTCATCGCCACCATTGTCCGCGGTCACCGCGGTCACTCGCGCGGTCACTGGACCTGGATAACGCTCAATACAGCGATCGCCTGCGCAACGGTGACCCGAGGCGCGATCCTTGCGGTCGTTATCATCGTCCTCGCACACGTCGCCACGACCGTACGGACCAGAAGGCTCGCTCGCGGCCGACTGGCAGCCGTCGGGCTGCTGTCGACCGCGTTCGCGGTGACCGCGAGCGCCATCGCGCTGCGCAGCCAGGGGAATTCGTACGAAGGTCCGTACAACACGAGTGGCCGAACGGAGGCGTGGGAGTTCTACCGGTCGATCGCAGAGAGAGAGCCCTGGTGGGGCAGCGGCCTGGGCGCGTCGTCGGTAGCGAACTCGATCGAGCGTCCACTCGGCGTCCAGAGCGCCTTTCAGTCGCCACACAACGAGTACATTCATTTCTGGCTTGATGCTGGCCTGCCGATTGCCCTGGCTCTCTTTGTCATCATTGCCGCGATCATCTACCGCAACCTGCGTCGATCCTGTCCCGCCGGCATGTGCCTCGCCGTCGCCGTGAGCATCCTGACCTTCGCGTTCGTCGATAATCCCTTCTCGACCGTCCAGTTCACCGGACCTCTAGCGCTGGTGCTGGCAGCAGCGGCAGCGGAGCGCCCTCGAGCTGCCCAGGAGTCCCCCGTTGCCTGAGACGACCGTCCTCCTACCCAGCAGAGATGGCTGGCCACTTCTGCGCCAGGCGGTGACCTCCACACTCGCGGACATTGGCACCGACCACGACGCCGAACTGCTCGTCATCGACGACGGCTCCACCGACGAGACGCGGAACTGGCTCGACGGCCTTCGGCACGAGCGGCGACTCCATGTCATCCACACCGGTGGGGTTGGCCTTCCAGCGGCGCTCAACGCAGGTCTGGCAGCCACGGACTCGACGTACGTCGCACGCATGGACGCCGACGACATCTGGCTCCCGGGGAGGCTGGCGACACAGTTGTCCGCCATGGTGCGACAGCCCGATCTCGCCGCGGTCGGCTGCCAGATCGTCCGCGTCGTAGGAGGCGTCGAACTGGGGGCCAGCTCCCTCCCTACCGCGCACCCTGCGATCGTCGAGGCGCTCCTCCGAGGGCACCACGCAATTTGCCATCCCTCGGTCCTGATGAGGCGTGCCGCTGTCGATGCCGTGGACCGCTACTGGCAGGAAGGGGTCGCGGAGGACTTCGACCTCTTCCTTCGGATGAGCTCGGTCGGGCGACTGGCCAACCTCCCTGAGGTGGGCCTGAAGTATCGGATACACGGGTCGGGGATCAACGCTAGTCGTCAGTACGAGGTGCAGAAGCGCATGGCCTTCAGCACTGCGACGTACAGATTGCCTCGGGAGGCATGCTCGTACGAGGCGTTCGAAGCAGCCCTGCGGGAGAACCGGATTCGAGCCCTGAACCTCAGGCGGAAAGCGGTCGCCCTGTCGGCGTATCGCGCCGGTCTCGTAGCCTCCCACGGCGATCGCCGCCTGCGAGGGCGCCTGCAACTACTGGGAAGTGCCCTGCTCATGCCGGAGCGGGCTGGCCAACGGATCTCACGATGGGCGACCGGGGGGCGACATCGCCTCTAGCCCGGGGCTTTCACGGCGGAGTGGCGTGAGCGGGTGTTGATCAACTGAAAAGTGCTCCTGACCAGCAAGGATGGGTCTTGTCTAGGGACCTGTCC